>NZ_CALPCM010000014.1:0-69146 GCF_943193015.1 Hominisplanchenecus murintestinalis | reverse complement strand
GGTAAGCATAGAGACTGTCGGCTCCGTGACTATCTGGGGTAAAAGACAGACTCCCCGACAAACCGCAATTTACAAACTAAACTGCCGCAAGTTCTCCCGAAAATACTCTGCCCACTATTTTCGCGAAAAAGAACTGCCGCGTCTGCAGCAGTTCTTTCTATAATAATATATCCATTCTATTTTAAATAACTTTGCTCAGGAAATTCTGAAGCCTCTCTGTCTGTGGATTCGTAAACAGCTCTTCGGGAGCGTTTTCTTCCACGATTTTCCCTTCCGCCATGAAAATAACCCTGTCAGCTACTTCTCTGGCAAACCCCATCTCATGAGTAACGACCACCATAGTCATATGCTCTCTGGCAAGGTCTTTCATAACGTTTAGCACCTCTCCCACCATCTCTGGATCCAGCGCAGAAGTCGGCTCGTCAAAAAGCATCACCTCCGGCTTCATACAAAGCGCGCGTACAATTGCGATACGTTGTTTCTGGCCTCCGGATAACTGGCTCGGATATGCTTCTGCCCTGTCGGCAAGCCCTACCCGTTCCAAAAGCGCCATCGCTTCTTTCTCTGCCTGTTCTTTACTCTTTCCCTGAAGTTTCATGGGTGCGAGAGTCATATTCTTCAAAATCGTCATATGCGGAAACAGATTAAAATGCTGGAACACCATCCCCATCTTCTGGCGATGCTTATCGATGTCCGTCTTTTTATCCATCAAATCTACGCCGTTAAAGATGATATGCCCTCCCGTCGGATCTTCCAGACGGTTTAAACAGCGCAGGAATGTGCTTTTTCCGGAGCCGGACGGCCCGATGACACAGACCACCTCGCCGGACTTTATGTCGGCCGTTACTCCATTGAGCGCATGGACTTCACCGCCAAAGGTCTTTACCAAATCCTGTACCCGAATCAAAGCCCCATTATCGTTCACTGTTTCTCAGCCTCCTCTCCAGCACTTCCAAAAGCTTGGAAAATACCATAACCATGACAAGATAAATAAGCGCTACGGCAATCAGCGGCATAAACGCGTCATATGTACGGCTTCGGATAATATCCCCGCCCTTTGTCAAATCCTGCAGCGCAATATAACCGGACACTGAAGTTTCTTTCAAGAGAACAATAAACTCATTTCCTAAAGCCGGAAGCACGTTTTTCAGAGCCTGGGGCAATACAATATGCCACATTGTCTGGATATAATTGAAGCCCAGGCTTCTGCCCGCCTCAAACTGCCCATTGTCAATAGACATAATACCGCTTCGAATGATTTCTGCCACATAAGCGCCGGAATTAATACCAAACGCCAAGATTGCCGCCACCACTTTACTGATATCCATGCTGGCAAAAATCACGTAATAGATAATCATAAGCTGGACAACAATCGGGGTGCCCCGGAATACCGTCAGATACACATTGCATATCCAGTTTAAAACCTTAAGCTTCCCGGTTTTATCATAAGTAGCCCTTACAACAGCCACCAGAAACCCTAAAACAATGCCGATAATTACGGCTGCAAAAGTAATCTGCAGGGTAACGCCCAGTCCCTCAACAATATATTTCCACCTGTCATCTTTAATAAAGTTTAAATAAAACTTATCTGTCATGGCCTGCTTTTCCCTTCAATTACTCTGCGCTGATATAGCTGTCAATAATCTCCTGCAGCTTGCCGGAATCTTTCAGGTTCTTAATCGATGCGTTAATCTTCTCCAGCAGTTCTGTATTTCCTTTATCTAATGCAATTGCATATTCTTCTTTTTCATATGCATCATCAATCGTAACCAGGCCTTCATTTTCAGCAACAAATACTTTCGCAGGCTCATTGTCAATAATAACTGCGTCAATCTTGTCCTGAACAAGCGCCATAACAGCCTCTGCGCCCTTATTGTAACGCTCTACTGTACCGTCCTCAATCTCGTCTGCCAGGATATCGCCTGTAGTTCCCAGCTGTACGCCTACAGTTTTTCCCGCCAAATCATCAGCAGATTTTACTTCGCTGCCCTCTTTCACAATGATAACCTGCTTTGCCTCTGCATATGTATCAGAAAAATCAACGCTTGCCAGACGATCCTCTGTCACCGTCATGCCTGCTGCGCCGAAATCTGCCTTTCCTGACTGTACAGCTGCGATAATGGAATCAAATGCCATGTCCTCAATTTTCAGTTCCATACCCATATCCTCTGCAATCGCCCTTGCGATATCAGCGTCAATGCCGACAACCTCGCCGCCTTCATAATACTCGTACGGCGGAAACTCTGCATTTGTAGCCATTACCAGTACGCCGCCTTCAGCAGCTTCTGTCTCTTCTGCCGCGTCTGTAGCTGCTTCTGTAGTTCCGTCTGTAGCTGCCTCCGTAGCTGCGTCTGTTGATGCTGTCTCCTTTGTTCCGCAGGCACTTAAAGAAAATACCATCGTACCCACGAGCATTGCTGCGATTAATTTTTTCATAATTTTTCCTCCTTATATGTCAACATGATGAACATGCCCAGTCGCTCATTTAAGAACGTAGCTGAACATGTCTCAAATTTAACATCTATTGAAAGGATTGTCAACTGCCCATTGCATAAAACATCATTTTATTACATAAAAAACCGTTTGTACTTCTACATATGAACATAGACCGTATTCTCGGAAGCTTTCATCCCGAATACCGCAGCGCCTCGATTGGCGGTTTTCCTGCCGCTTTACCGGCCGGGTAGATACCAAATACTACCCCTATCAACACAGAGAATCCCACGGCCACCCATACCACTCCCATGGAAATGTGGAAACTCATCTCCTCCATTGCCATCCCTGCAAGGTACAGGATACCCACAGACAATACAATTCCTGCTAGGCATCCCATCAGGCTTACCATAAGAGCTTCTATTAAAAACTGCATCATAATACTTGCCCGTCCCGCGCCTATAGCTTTACGAATGCCGATTTCTTTCGTTCTCTCTGTTACGGACACCAACATAATATTCATGATTCCGATACCTCCCACCAACAGGGATATCCCCGCAATGCCCCCAAGCATCAGCGCCAGCGTATTGGTAACGCTGCCCATAGTTTCCATCAGCGCTGACTGATTAATAATCGTAAACGCATCCTCATCGTTCCCAAATCGCTCCAGCATCCATGTTTTCAGCGTGCTCTCTGCCGCATCCATACTATCCTCATCCGCAGAAGAAGCATAGAAAGACGTAATATGAAAAATATTGTCTGCCATGCGGATAATCGTAGTATAAGGAATATATGCCTCTAATGTCCCGCTTGTCAGTGAAGATACTGCCGACTCCTCTTCCGCCAGCACGCCGACAATCCGAAATCCCCTTCCGTCAAGTGATATTTCTTCTCCGATTACATTTGTTGTCCCAAATATTTCCTCTGCTGCCGTCTGATTGAGAACTGCCACATAGGTGTTGTTATCCATATCACTTTTTTTCAGGAAACGTCCCGCCGCCAGGGTAAGCCCCTGAATATTATAGTAAGCTCCCGTAGTGCCGTACACGGTGATGTCATCGCTGGTATACCCGCTCTTTGCCGTCGCCCCGGTTTGAGCGATGGGCGCAGTCTCCCCGATTTCCTCTTTCTCCGCAATTTCTGACAGTTCAGACAGCTTCAGTGGGTTTTCTTTATCATCTGTAATCCGTACTGTCAACAGATTCGTGCCAATGCTATTAATCTGTTCCGTTACCGAATCTGTAGCGCCGCTTACAATAGATACCAGAACTACCAGTGAAACTACCCCTATGATAATTCCAAGCATAGTCAGGAAAGAACGCATTTTATTAGAAAGAATAGCGCTCCATGCCATTTTCAGAGATTGAAAAATCATCCGTCCACCTCCTCTACACGTCCGTCAAAAATCCGTATCCTTCGGCATGCCTGCTGCGCGACCTTTTCATCATGAGTAATTAATACCAGTGTATTCCCCCGCTCGTGCAGCTCATGAAACAGCTCCATAATCTCATTCCCGGTTCTGGAATCCAGGTTTCCGGTAGGCTCATCTGCCAAAAAGAGCGACGGCTCCGTGACCAGCGCCCGGGCAATCGCCACTCGCTGCTGCTGGCCGCCGAATAGCTCTGTCGGCCTATGATGCCCGCGCTTTGACAGCCCGACCCTCTCCAGGGCTTCCCGTACACGCTGCCTGCGCTGCGCCGTCCGTACTCCCTGGTAAATTAGGGGAAGCTCGACGTTTTCCTCCGCCGTCATCCGCTGAATCAGATTGAAATTCTGGAAAATAAACCCGATTTTTCTGTTACGTACTCTTGTCAGCTCTCTTTCCGAATACTGCTCAATCGGAAGTCCGTCCAGCAAATACTCACCGCTGTCTGCCACATCCAGACAGCCGATAATATTCATCATGGTAGACTTTCCGCTTCCCGACGGACCGATAATACTGACAAATTCTCCAGGGGAAATATGCATGCTGGCATGATCCAGCGCATGCACCTCTTCCCCTCCGATATGATATATTTTCGAAACATCATGAAATCGAATCATCGTCACTCACCCCTCTGTCCGCCCGGACCGCCAAAGCCGCCGCTCGGAGGCTGCCCGCCGCTCTTATCCGGCCTTTCACCTCCCATGTTTTGCATTCCTCCGCCTGGCATTCCGTTCATCATCATTCCGCCAAACCCTTCTTCACCTTCATTCTCGCTTGCCACCCTGTGGTAGTATACCGTCTGTCCTGATTCCAGGCCGCTGACGATTTCCACATTCGTTCCGTCTGAAATTCCCGTCTCTACTTCTACTTCCCCTGAAAGCATCCCATCCTCTCCGGTTTCCGTATAGACAAATGTTCGGTTTCCCCTCTCCTGTAAGGCGTCGGCTGAGAGTGTCAATACATTTTCTTTACGTTCAATAGTAATCACTGCCGATGCATTCATCCCTGCCAGCATAGATTCCTCCTTTGGGATTGTGACCTCTGCCGTATATTTCGTAACGCCGCCGCTATTACTGGCTGTTCGGCTGATTTTGGTGATTTCCCCCTCAAACTCCTGCCCTTCCAGCGCATCCAGCGTAACAGCCGCTTTCTGTCCCTCCTGAATGGAAAGGATATCCAGCTCATCAATATTTACCGAAAGCAATACATTTTCATTTTTTGAAATCGTAAATACCGTGACCATAGAAGAGTCCGCCGTCTCTTCTGCGTTTCCGTTTGACGACGCCTGGCTCGCTGTACTTACAGCGCTCGCTGACGCCCCTGCCAGGCTTCCTCCGGATACGCCTGCCTGCGTTCTTATGGCACCCTGGCTTCCGTTTTGACTTTGCTGGCTATTCTGTCCCTGCCCGCTATTTGGATTCTGCTGGCTATTCGGATTCTGGCTGTCATTCTGTCCCTGCCCACCATTCTGATTTTGCTGGCTATTCGGATTCTGGCTGTCATTCTGTCCCTGCCCGCCATTCTGATTCTGCTGGCTATTCTGTTTCTGACCGCTATTCTGGTTCTGCTGATTCCCCTCGCCTCCGTCCGTGCCTTGCTGTCCGTTCTGGCTTCCGCCCTGGTTCTCCTGGTTATCCGGATTCTGTATATCGCCCGGATTCTCCTGGCTTCCCTGCGTCTCACTCTCTTCCTCTTTTTCTGTTTCAGGAAATGCCAGACTCAATTTCAATGTATTGCCTTCGCACTGTTCCCCGATTTCCCAGACAGTTGTCTGCGCGCCCGGAAAAGAAACCTCTGCCCCGTCAACAGCCATAAACTGATACCCTGCTTTTGCTATAAGCTCTATTTCTGCTGTGTAAGCAGTCTGTGCTGCAAAGATTCCATCTGCAGGCGTCCACCGGATGCTGCCGGTATATTGCCCTGTTTCTTCTATCTCTGATACCGGAATTTCCCCCTTTACAGGCGCTGCGATACCCAGTTCCTGAAACACTGCCATCAAGTCTGTAACCGCTGTCACGCCAGCCTCTTCGGTACTCTTCTCAGTTTCAGAAGTATTTGCAAATGTAAAGCCCTCTTTTTGTGGGGTACTCTGAACAGATTCCGCTGTTAGGACAAATCCTGCTTTTTCCTGTACTGATGCCATGCCGTTTCCAATAGATGCTCCTGTACTGTATCCATCTGTACTGTTTCCTTCTGTTTCTTCCGCCGTCACATAAACACTCTCCACCGTGCCATCATATTCCGCCTGTATTGTGCCTTGAGCAGAAAGCTGCGCTAACGCCTTTAAAGTTTCCGTCAGCTCACTGCGTTTATCCAAAAGCTGCTGATATTCTGAGGAATCCGGCAAGTCCGTAAGCTTTACCAGCGTATCCCCAGCGCCTACCTCCTCATTTTCCTCCGCTACTATTTCAGAAATAGTCCCGGCTGTCCCTGTAATCTCTATTGGCTGATGGATATACAGCTCTCCGCTGCCTATCTCCTCTCCGCTTTCATCCAATACCGTAACTTTTTCACCGACCGATGTCCCATTATCTGTCAAGGTAATAACGCTGGATTTTTCTGACGCACTTTCCACTGTTCCTTCTTTCTCTGAACCGTCGGAAAGACGCACTGTCACATCATCCCCGGCACCCATGCCAGATACTCCCTCCAGGCTGACTGCCATTTTTCCATCAATAGACAACACCAGAAGAGAACCTTTTTCCTGCATGACAGCAGACGCATTTTTTCCTGTTTCCGCATAAATCTTCTTTACCCGTCCCGCTATGTAAGTTTTGATATATGCAGACTCTTTATCGCCTTTTGTGTCATTGATTTCTTCATCAAGCTCTGCAAGTTCATCCTGGATTTGGGACAATATTTTGGTTACTGACGCCTGGTTTACAATTGCCAGCACCTCTCCGGCCTTCACTGCATCGCCGCTCTCAACCATCACCTCATCCACCGTAATCCCATCGGGAATTTTTACTGCATTTGCCGTATCATTTTTAAGTGTCCCTGTCCCCACTACTGTCGTAGATAGATTCCCTGTTTGCACTTTCGTGCTCATAGCTTCCACTGGAACCATTGCCCTTACCTTCCCGGTTCTGGAAATGAAATACCATGTTCCTGTCCCCGTTATGAAAACCGCCGCCAGGATACCTGCTATTATGATAATCTTTTTTTTCTTATTTTTCCGTTTCATTTCCGCCCTCCCGATTCTTTTGTTCCATTCTCATAATCGTGACGGAAACGGCTGTATCACCATCCATCATGACCCGGACGAATGTTCCTTCCTCAACATCTTCCGCAGATGCCTCTTTGGCCTCTCCTCTCTCATCTATTGCCGTAACTTTTCCCATGATGCTGTTTTCCTGCTGCCCGTCTTCTGTGCTACTTACCTGTCCCGGCGGCGCCCCTGCCGGATTCTGCGTCTTTTCTCCGCCCTGGCATCCCGCCATCATCAGCGCTGCTGCCAGACAAAGCACTGCCCCTAGTCTTTTCTTTGCCATACGCAAACATCCTTTCCATTTATTTTCTCTTTGCTTTAGCATAAGCGGAATTTTTGTCTGTTTTATGGGAAAATATTGAAAATCCTGTGGCAGTTTCCTGAAAAAAATTTGGGATTAAAACCGGTAGTTTATCCCAGCGCCACATCCAAAACCATCATCAGTGCAAATCCCAATGCCACCCCAATCGTGCCAATATCTGTATTTTCCCCTGCCTGAGACTCCGGAATCAGTTCTTCCACCACTACATAAATCATTGCTCCCGCCGCAAAAGACAGCAAGTACGGCAGCGCCGGATAAATAATGCCTGTCAACAGGATTGTCGCCACTGCCGCTATCGGCTCCACTACCCCTGATGCCGTTCCGTATAGAAATGCTTTTGTTCCTGACATTCCTCCGGTTTTCAGAGGCATAGAGATAATTGCTCCTTCCGGAAAGTTCTGTATGGCAATCCCAATAGACAATGCAAATGCTCCCGCCGCCGATATCAAGGCGTCCTGCGCCAATAAACCGGAAAATACCACCCCAACTGCCATTCCCTCCGGAATATTATGGAGCGTCACCGCCAGCATCAGCATTGTGCTTTTTTTCAAGCTTGATTTCACACCCTCTGGCTTCTCATTATCCAGATGCAGATGCGGAATCAACATATCAAGAGCCAACAGAAACAAGACTCCCAGCAAAAATCCTGCCGCTGCCGGAACCCACGGTACCACTTCCTGCTCCTCCGCCATCCCGATAGACGGAATAAGCAGCGACCATACGGACGCTGCGATCATAACCCCCGCTGCAAATCCCAGTAGAGATTTCTCAAGCTTTGCCCCCATTCTCTTTTTCAGAAAAAATACCATTCCTGCCCCAAGAGTCGTTCCAAAAAACGGGATGAGCACACCCAAAATCACATTTTTATCCATACTGTCCTCCCTTATCTCTACCCTGCTGCTATCCGGAAATGCCGGATGTCAGCGGCTCTGTTTCTATAATATGTTTATTCCCCAAAAACGGCACACTATCCGTAATATCCGGCTCTGTACATACATATATTTCAAAGAAAGAAACCTTTTTGGAGGTTCTATGCAAAACTGGATTATTTCTATCATGCAGCAATACGGCTACTGGGGAGTCGCCCTTCTTATCGCCATCGAAAATATTTTCCCGCCTATCCCATCAGAAGTTATCCTGACCTTCGGCGGCTTCATGACCACTTATACCAGCCTGAATATCTGGGCGGTAATCCTGGCTGCCACAGCCGGTTCCCTGATCGGCGCTATTGTACTCTATGGCGTAGGATACCTGCTGCCTCCCCGCCGCCTGAAAGGTATTTTGAACGGCCGTATTGGAAAACTGCTTCATCTCTATCCGGATGACGTAGACAAAGCGGTAGAATGGTTCAACCACACTGGAATCAGCACAGTATTTTTCTGCCGCTTTATTCCTATGGTACGCAGCCTGATTTCTATTCCCGCCGGATTCGCACGGATAAGTCTCGCTCCCTTCCTTTTGCTGACCACTCTTGGAAGTTTTCTGTGGAACACCGTACTCGTATGGGTTGGCGTCGCCGCCAGAGAATCCTGGGATATTATTGTAAAATATCTGGCTTCTTATTCCGGTATTGCCAAATTCATTCTGTTCGGGGCTGCCTGCACCGCTGTCATCATATTTATAAAGAAAAGAGCCCTCTCAAAAAACAAAGAACAGATGGAATAAGCCTATGCCTGTTCCATCTGTTCTTGTACATAAAAAATAGTCTGTATATTCATCTGAACCGTATTTTGGGATTTATACGTTTTAGCTCGCCAAACAGCCTTTCTTTCTCTTGTACAGCACACATCATTTCCTTTCTTCTGCTTCTTATTACGATACGGTCAAGAGACGCAGCGCTCGATGCAATCGGATCATGCGTGCTGTACACTTCCAGGATTTCCTCAATAGAAACGCTGTCTTTCCCAAAACCGAAACAAACTGTCAGAACATCCTTTTCCACCCGAACATAATTCCTCATCAAAATAGGAAGAAATACTACCTGAAATATCACGAATCCTACAAGCAGCGCTGCCAGGCTGTCCCGGGAAAAGAACAATTCATATAACATCCCGGCAGTTCCTCCCAGATATATTATCCAAAACCATACAGCAATTTTACCACGTATCTTCATAGCCATCCTCCATCCTTACACTTCCATCCCGCCGGAATCTTTTCCTCAGAGCACTCACAAAAATTCAAAATCCTATTTTGTTCCTCTCGAAACCGGTGTTTACAATTTATTATATCATCTACTTTTATCTTCTTCCACAATTTTTACATAATATTGCGTCGTACATAACAAATCTGCAGGCTGCATAAACAGTAACTTGTAACCACTTCCCCATTTACGCATATGGTAAGATAGAACCATGAATAAAGGAGCATTTTGAATGAGAAAAAAAAGCTTTTTGTATCTTGGTGTATTTGCACTGGTAGGAATTCTGCTGACAGGATGTAAAACCGGCAAGAATTCTTCAGAAGAAATGACAAAAGTAACACTCAACGAAGTAGCGCATTCCATTTTTTATGCGCCACAGTATGTAGCAATCGAAGAGGGATATTTTAAAGATGCAGGGATTGATTTAACTCTTGTTACCGGATTTGGAGCAGATAAAACTATGACCGCTCTTGTCTCCGGCGAAGCTGACATCGGATTTATGGGCTCGGAATCTTCCATTTATGCTTTCAATGAAGGCGCTGAGGACTACGCCGTCAATTTCGCGCAGCTTACCCAGAGAGCAGGCAATTTTCTGGTCGCCCGGAAGGAAATGCCTGATTTTACCTGGGAGCAGCTAAAAGGTACTGATGTCTTAGGCGGTCGGAATGGTGGTATGCCGGAAATGGTATTTGAGTATATCTTAAAACAGCAAGGCATTGATCCCGATTCTGATCTTTCCATTGACAAGAGCATAGATTTTGGATCTACTGCCGCCGCCTTTACCGGGGGACAGGGGGATTACACGGTAGAGTTTGAACCGGGAGCTACCACATTGGAACAGGAAGGAGTCGGATACGTAGCGGCTTCCCTTGGCGTGGATTCCGGCTACGTTCCATACACCGCTTATTCTGCCAAAGCAAGCTATTTAGATGAGCATCCTGAGGTTATCCAAAAATTCACAGATGCCCTCCAGCGCGGAATGGACTATGTGAATTCCCATACGCCAGAAGAAATCGCCCAGGTAATCCGGCCGCAGTTTGTAGAAACAGATTTAGATACCATTACAGCAATTGTCCGGCGTTATGCTGAACAGGATACCTGGAACGATACGCTCATATTTGAAAAGGCCAGCTTTGAACTTCTGCAGGATATTCTGGAAAGCGCCGGAGAATTAAAGAAACGCGCTCCCTATGATAAACTTGTCAATACTGACTTTGCCGAAGCTGCTTCTAAAAACAGCAGGTAAATTACCGGTTTCACGTGTGAATCCTCAAAACGCCTCCCCGGCTATGGCTTCCGGTTATATTTTTCCGGAAACTTCAGCTTCTTGAGGCGTTTTCTAAATGCAAACCTTTCCATTTTTTCTATGGCTCTTCTCCCCTAAAAAACGCCGCATTCCTGATTACCGTATATTTTAAAAATAAGCGGTTATACTCCAGGTAAAATCTCAGGAGGTGCCGCTTGTATTCCATTATAAAATATAGTTTTATTCTTTCGTGCTTTCTATTTTGCCTGCTCAAAAACCGCCCTCTTCAGAACCGTCCTCAGATGCGTTTCGTTATTTGCGCGCTTTTTTTTACTGCATGTGCGGATTACTTTCTGATTTTTACAAACTATTTCCTTACCGGTATACTGCTCTTCTGCCTGGTACAGCTCTGCTACCGTTTGTTTTTAGGCGGAAACTGGAATTCCCTTCTAAAAAACTCTCTTTTTGCACTACTCTTTCTTCTCCCACTGGCATATTTTTCCGAAATCATTCTGCTGCCTGCTGCCATTTACATCGGGTTTCTATATGCCAACATCTCACTTGCCAAACACCAGAAAAATTTCAGCCTGCTTACGGCGCTTACGCTTATGTTCCTCTGCGATATTCATGTAGGTTTTGCCAATCTTCCCCAATATTTGAATCTGCTTCCGGCCGCCTGGTCCTCATTCTCGTCAAATATTCTCTGGTTCTTTTACCTGCCGTCCCAATTTATGATTTCACGGCAAACGGCGGGGAATCCCCCGCCGCTCTGATTGTTCTTGCCCTTTATTTATTTCTTAATAACCGCTTTTTTCGGTACTCCGGCTTTCTTCAAAAGCTTCTTGTATTTCTTAAGTTTCTTCGCCGGAACCGTAATCTTAGCCTTCGCCTGAATCTTGGTAAACGCTTTCTTGCCAATAGAAGTAATGCCGGAAGCCTTCTTCATATTGATAGTCTTTAATCTCGTGCACTGTGCAAACGCTTCCTTACCAATCTTCTTCACATTATTTCCGATTGTCACTTTTGTCAGCTTCTTGCAGCCTTTAAAAGCTTTATCGTTAATCTGAACTACCTTGTAAGTTACTCCGCTCTTCGCCTCTTTTGCCGTATTGATTGTGACAGATTTCACTTTCTTTGTCTGTACGCCCACTGCAGCAACTGTCTTAGCAGAAGCATTCAGGACTTTATACTTCACATTTTTGTATGTAAAGTCTTTGACCGGTGTTGGTATCGGATTTGGCCCTGGGCCCGGGTTAGGGTTAGGGTTAGGATTCGGATTCGGAACCGAAGGTTTTTTGTTATCCAAAAATACATTCAATTCTTGCTGCTTCTTTGCAGCTATCTCCGCATAGTTTGCTTTCTCTTGTTTCTTTTTAGCTTCAGCTGCCTTCTGAACCTTATATTCTGCCTGCTCATTTTTCACAACATCATCCTGCTGCTGTGCTTTTGTCTCCAGTTCAGCCTTTTCCTCTGCCGTTCCGGCAGTCCGCGTGCTCATTCGCAGCTTTTCTGCCTGGAGTCTTGCTACTTCTGCTGCCTTTTCTGCCGCAATTGCTTTCTTTGCAGCTAAATCTGCCGCTTTTTCCGCCTGTTGCACGTACAAATTCTGAAGTTCAACTTCTGCCCGAAGCTTAGCCTCTGCATCCGATGCTGTTTCCACCTTAGTCTTTGCCGCTGCGATCTGAGCATCAATACCTTTCAACGCTGATTCTGCCGCTGCGATCTCTCTATCTGCTGCTTTAAAGCTCTCCTCAGCAGCGCTCAGCTTCGGTCCTAACTGTATAGAAATTTCATAGAGAACAGGTTTTATACCCTCCCATTCTATTTTTACAGCATAAACAGCTTCCAAATCTGTCGTATCAAAAGAAGAAAGGCTCTTATCCATCGTTCCCAATGGCTTCCATTCATTCTCTCCGATACGCACAGAGACTTTCGCATGGCTAATCTTATTTCCGCTTTGCAGCACATTAATCTGCCCCACCTCAACGGTATCTGATAAATGATAAATCAAATATCCGCTCTGATTATCCTCGCCCGCCGGACTAAAAGTTGTGGTCAGGTTTCCATCATTCAAACTGTAAATTTCAAACCCTTCCTCCTGTGTGGCGTCTGTCTCAAAGGTAGGATCAATAGCTGTCGGCATATACTCACCGTCATTAATCTCAATCTCATTCAGTTCTACCCAGCGTCCTGCATTTGCTGCCGTACAGTACAGACGCAGATATCTCGCTCTTACGGGTGTGGGCTCCTGTGTTGCCTGATAAGCATAGTTCACGCCTACAGCCCCGGTTCCGGCTGTCCAGCCATTCTGAGTTGGAGTTCTGTCAAAGGAAGAGTCTCTGTCGTCTGCTACGCCATCCCCTATCACAAGAATATCTTCCCACTCAGCCGCATCGCCATTTGTAAGCGATGCCTGAATCTTTGCATCGCGGGGATAATCTTTAGCTCCCGAACTAACCCATACCTTAAGGGATTTTATCGTAATTTCCTGTCCTAAATCATAAAGCACATAAGAGCCTGCACTTGGTGCCGCAGTATATTTTGCTGCCGTAGAGAGGTCTCCATCCAGCCAGTTTCCTGTTGTTTTCAAGCTTCTGGCATCCTGATTCGAATCCGTATTCCCTATATTCGAATCCAAAAAGCTAATCGGGAAAATCTCGTCTGATGTTACCACAAATGTATCCAAACTGAAAGTAACTGCCTGACTGCCTTTATTCATCAATCGAATATAACGAGCTGCACCTTCTTTATCTGCCTCTTTCCATTCCTGCCTGTTTATGGATTTCTCCAATATCAGGGATTCTGTTCCCGCTCCTGCGACATTGATTTCTTTCACGGCACGGATTCTGCTGAGTTTCAGTCCGATATACTCTCCCGGCTGCAAAGTGGCATTCTCCCTGGGGAATACTTTCGAAGATTCATATCCGTATTCCACTCTCCACTTTTCATCCTTTGTATTTGTATAATCCATGATATCGCCTTCTGGCTCTTCTTCCTCTTCTACATAATCATAGGCAGAAAAATCACAGAATTTTACCCATTTGTTCAAAGTCACATTATTTACTAATCTTAAATATCTCGCAGACGCCCCCCTAAGGCTTACCTGATAAGTATCCATACCTGACGTTACGCCCGTATATGCTGGTAAACTCGTCCAGTCTGTTCCATTTACAGAATGCTCCAGATGATACTCTGTCCATTTATCACCATCTCCGGCGCCGACTAGTACCCGTACGCGTCCTACCGGTTTCGCTTCTCCCAAGTCAAGTTGGATATAGTCTCCCGCAAGGGTGGTATCTTTTGTTCCGGTAGACGGGTTATACCATACGTAGCTGCTCTCATCATCATCCGTTATATTCGCTGCGGAAGAACCTCCTGTTACGGTCCATCCGGAAGTACATGAAAAAGCCGCCGTATATTTTTCTGCAGTTATTTGCTGCTGTTCCTTCACATTATATCCCACGTCCTTGATTCCAAGCCAACGGTTTTTACCGCCCAAATCTGTACATTTCCAGCGGAACCCTCTTATCGTCACAGCCTCCGGAAGCTCCATCTTCACTTCAGTTCCACTCTCTGGCTGCAACTCCTCTGTAAATTCTTTCCAGACTTTTCCATCTTCTGTATATTCCATTTTTCCGGCATAGAAATAATCCTCCAGATGCCCATCCACAGTAAGAGCAAGCTGAATATTCTTAACTTCCACCGGCATATTGAAAGCTATTCCGATATAATCCCCTACCTTCTGGTTTGTTTTTATCAAATAGGTAGTTGCCATACTGCCGTCCATAGCATTTGCCGGGCTTCCCTCCACTGAAGATGCCGTAGTGCTCCCTCCTACCTGAAAAATCAATTCCTTTTCAAACGGGATATTCTCAGGATCGACAATTTTCTTCATCTCATCAGAAAGATAACGCAGCGCTGTTTCTGTAAAAGGCTTGATATACTTTCTTCCGCCTAAAGCATATTCGTAATGATTAACATACCAAATGCTGTATGTCTGGGAACGTTCATTCAGAGTCATGGCCTGTGAATACTTATCATATGCAGTAGCATGATCCCCGGCAGAAATCGCCTCCAGGGCATCCAGCAGATTGATATCAGCCTGAAGAGTATCAGAAAAACTGTTCATAAATGGCTCCATCTGTCCTGCTATGCGCCTGTTCGTGCCTCTCTCTAAATACAGCTTTACGGCATCATCAATTTTTTTGAATTCTGCCCGCATCTCCGTGATATCCTCTGAAGTAAGTGTTCCTCCCTTCATCTTTTCCGTAAACTCTAAAATCTGATCCTTAATCTCTACCGACTCTTCAAACTGAACCTGTGACTGCGTCGGTTTCTGGTTAATCATATGCTTAGCCACTTCACGCAACGCGTTAGACTCTTCAGATTCCACCGGCGTCATATGATCAATATACTTAAAACTGTCATCCCATGCCTGATCGCCTTCCTCCGGCTCATCCCAAATTTTCCAACAGTAGTCCGATGCAGTAAAAATCCCCACTTTAGACGGTTCGGAATGCTGCATTGGATTCAGGATAACCCCACGGAATTTGTCCGGGTTTACCTGTGTGTGTAAGATTGTATTATGTCCGCCCATAATCAGGCTATTATGCGTATTATCATTACAAGGCCAGTTCACCCACAGATATGGATAACTTCCTCCTTTGCTCGTCTCTGCCATCCGGGCATAAAAATTATCAGAGAATGGCTCGTTTACCTCTCCCCATACTTTTCCTCCGGTCATTACAATTCGAACTTCATCCGGGCTATTTTCATAGATACTTTTTATTTTTTGAACATCCCCATCATTTGAGTTCGTCATAGAATTCTCATAAGCCATCCAGCCCGGGCAGAAAAGAAGATCCGTTTTTAAATCCGGATATGTATCTTTCATCTCCTTCAGCCAATTCTCTACATCTGTCAGAAGCCGTGACAACGTCGTTGCCGTCCATCTTCCATTTGCACTGGCGTCGTCCTCCAGAATCGCAACCTGCCTTACGCCTGCCTCAATAACCTGCGCAAGTTTGTTTTTAAGCACCTGCAAGTCTGCTGCATAATTCGCTTCTGTGAGCGGACTGTTCTGGAACGGATGCAATGCATATACAAAAAAGCATTTGCTTTCATTCCCCGCTTTTGCCAGCGCCTCAATATCTGTAATGTCACTGCCGTTAGGGTCTTCTTCCGTAGGATACAGCTCCCGCCACTGTGCATTATGATATGGATCATCTTTCGGCGCAAACACATACTGGTTCATCTTTATCTCACCGCCGAATTTCATCAAATCCATACGATCCTCATGTGACCAGGGATTTCCATAGTATCCTTCAATAAATCCTCGGAATTCAATCTCCGCATAATCTTTCAGCGTCAACTCTCTGACACTTTTACCATCCAGCTGCTCAAAAATTCTCTTCAGCGTAGTAACGCCATAATATGCCGCGTCTGTATTTTTTCCAAGAATAACGATATCCTTTCCCTGAATCCACAGGGTATATGCATCATACTTTTCATAAATCGACGCGTCTACATTATGAGAAGCACCATAAGCAGCCGCAGGATCTCCCGCCTGACCGTATACACCTACAATCAGATTCACATTTGCTGCTGCAGATGACGTACTCGCTTCAAGATCCAGTACCTCTAATGTATTTAAAACTCTTGTTTTTGTATATGCGTCAACCGTGTCGCCATATGTCACATTTATCTGATCTGTCAGAGCCACTGTGCCATCTCCATACACAACATTCTGAGGCGTAGGGTAAACTTCATATTCACCCTCTCCCTCCTGCACTCCGGCTGATACAGGCAGACAGAACGCCAGCATAAGCATAAACACACTTAAAACGTGGATTCCCCATCCCTTCTTTTTGTTACACTTCTTCATCTTTTTCCTCCTTTTTGAGAATTCTTGTCACTTCACATATACTACACTGTTTCATAAACAATGCCAGTTATATAAACTATAACAATTTTCCCTCCTTGCGTCAATGCTTTTTATGAAATATGCATATATGCCAAAGCTGCCATAAGATATAAGACCAACCGACAGTATATCTATCGGTGGAAGCGCCGTTATGACGGCTCTGTCGAGTCTTTGCGTGACCGTTCCCGCAGGCCTCATCACCATCCGAACCAGCATACGCCCCAGGAAATCAAACTCATTACCGATATGCGCAGGCGTAATCCTGATGCCGGACTGGTTGTTTTCTGGGTAAAACTCATGCAGGCGGCTATTCCCGTTCTATTCCGGGGTTATACCGCTTCCTTCGTAAGCAGGGGATCATGGCTGTGAAACCCGCCAATCCCAAGTATGCCGCAAAACCTTATGAGCAGATGCAGCATCCCGGCCAGCGCATACAGATTGATGTGAAATTTGTTCCCTCCGTATGCCTTGTAAACGGAGCAAAAGGACAGCGTTTCTATCAGTATACTGCAATTTGGGGCGAATACCGCCGGCAAATTTTTTCTCACGCAAAAATGCAACAATGTCTTGGGTTCTTCTTCTGTTTGAATCATTTGTAACATCACAAATAGAATAATCGGTTTCTTCATCAACGCCAACAATAATAAAGCCGTCTAATTTCAGAATCAAATGAAAACATATCCATTTTTATTTGCCTCAATTTTATCACACCATAGCAGGCTTGCGTGCTTCGATATACAAATCAATATCCTCAATGATATAGTTTGTACCTGTCGTATGCAGGGCTTCATAGCAAGAGTAAACATACTCCCATACACGGTAACGGCTGAAAAGCTCCGCAAGCTGCTTGCCCGTCAGGTGCTTTGCCAACTTGTATTGCTCAGCACAATAAATCATAAATTTTCCTTGACTGCTCATAATCAAGCCTCCTCCGGCAGTTCAAAACTGCCTGTCTTTTTTTCTTCGTCAAACATATTGAACAGGGTAAGAGGACTGAAATGCCACAGCTTCGTATCTTCCTGTTCCAATAGGGCGTAAACCTTTGAATTGTAAAACTCGTTTGAAGCAATCATTTCGTCATACGCATAGTTTTCAGTAATCAGGTGAACGATCTGCTCTACAAGCACGCCCATAACAGCACCAAATTTTTCTTCTCCCATTACAATTCCTCCTGCGGGACTATCCCGATAAATTTTAGATAGGAAAGTGCCTTTTCGCTTGATAAAACCAACTGATTATACAGCTTTTTGATTTTTAATGCCTCCAAAGTCTGTTCCTTTGTAAGTACGCCTGCGGAATAGAGCGTAAATGTGGTATAAACATCATCATTCGCAACGGGGCCGAAAATGAAATCATAGGCTTTTCCCGTATAATTGCCGGAACGATTTTCTGATACAAAGTCCAGCCAAGCCTCATTTGCACTGTCAAACCGCAGGACGGAACATTCACGAAAAGCGCGGGCTTCGTCAATTTCATAAACGCTGACGGCTTTGTCACCTTCTTTACGGCGCTTTGTCACCTTATCCGCAAAGCCTATTGCCTGCGTTTTATTTGTTGTCGTGTAAAATCCAAACCCAAAATCAAGAAACCTATTCTGCTCAATCAATTTCGGTTCGGAAACAAGCACATTGCTACCGTGATATAAAATCATACCGCACCCTCCAATACTTTATCCGCAATCGCTTTTTCCTCCTGCAAGGATTTCACCATTGTCTCAATGTGCCGCCGCTTTTCTACAAGAGCGCGCACATTTTCTATTTCTTTTTTACTGACATATTGCGAAACGACCTTTTTGCCGTCCCTGTATTTCAGATAGTAATAGGTCTTTTCGCCAACTGTCTTTTCCGAGATCGTACCCCTCGGCAAAGAGGACAATTCATTTTGATATTTCAGCAGCATATATTCAATTCTCTGCTTTTCCTGCGTAACCGTATGCAAAATCAAATTCAATTCCATCACCTGCCTATCTCTATTATACACAACAAGGCGAATAATATCAATAGGTTGTTGTTCAAATTCTAAGAAAAGTCAATTTCGGTATGTAAAAAGCGGTACAGGAAATTCCCATACCGCTTATGCTGAAATATTCAATTTACAATGCCATGACCTTTTTCAGATACGAAATACAGTCGGTATGTCCCCTGAAATAAATATGCTCCCGTTCCATACTTTCGAGCCGGAATTGCAATCGGAAAAACTTTGTCAAAACCTCGTCTTTAATTTGTCTCAAAAGATGATCTTCTGGAATCATAGAATCAATATCCAGAATTGCTATCTGAATTTGTCCGTTCTGTTTTCCCATCATAAAAATGACCTCCCTCAATTGATATCATAATCATACCATACTGAAAGCCATTTGGGGGTATTTTGTCAACAGGTCCCTTCTATTGCAGCCTCCCTTTAAACATGTAAATATCCTAATTGTCCGACATCCAGATAAGAGTTTTTACTATGACCATTACAGACCATTACAGACCATTACAAAAAGTTACTTTGACGCTGGTTCTTCTACTGTAACATAAATAAAATAATCCCTAAACTCCCCATAAAATGTAACCACTGCTTTTCCGGGCTTTTTTGCAACAATACTAATTAAGCTGGGATCCGTATAAGTAATGTCGCAGACACTTGTATCACTAATTGAATAAGATTTAAAATAATCCGTCATAGAAGGATGATAATAAAACCTCCTCTGCACAGTTTCATTGGTTTAGTTACTTTTTGCACATGCTTAATTCTTCTCCTCTCTCAATCAGACAATTGTGATAGTAATATTTTATTATATCTTTTTTATATTTTCAATACTATTTTTATTTATTAATTTATTCTTGCGGTAATTTTACCAGAGCAGTCTGATTTTTTTCAATATCAGCCCTGGATAGACATTCCTGCCTCTGTTACGCCTATACTGAAACTTTCATCATGCTCTGGTAAACAAAGCACATACCTACGCTTTTCTGGAAATCAATTCTATCTACCTCACCGCACCGATTAACTCCGTCACAGCCTCCACCTTATATTTCCTCATATATTCTTCTATACCCGCTGCAATCTCCAGCGTCGCCGCAGGCCGAAAGAAGTTCGCCGTTCCGACGGAAACTGCCGTGGCTCCCGCCAGGATAAATTCCAGGGCGTCCTCTGTCGTCGCAATACCTCCCATGCCAATCACCGGCAGTTTCACGGCATTTGCCACCTGATAGACCATGCGCACCGCCACAGGCTTTACTGCCGGGCCGGACAATCCTCCGGTCTTATTCGCCAGGGCAAAGGCACGGCGGTGGATATCTATCTTCATCCCTGTCAAAGTATTTATCAGGGAAACCGCATCCGCACCTCCCGCCTCGACGGCCTTCGCCATTTCCGCAATATCCGTCACATTTGGACTCAGTTTCATAATGACAGGCTGTTTCGCCACCCGCTTCACTGCTTTTGTGATAGCCTCCGCAGATGCCGGATTCTGCCCGAAAGCGATTCCGCCCTCCTTGACATTCGGACAGGAAATGTTGATTTCCAGCAAATCCACGTCCTCACTTCCGAGACGCTCCACTACCTCACAGTAGTCCTCTGTACTCCTGCCGCATACATTCACGATAATCTTTGTGTCATACTGCCTGAGAAACGGAATGTCCCGCTCCACAAACACATCGACACCCGGATTCTGAAGCCCGATGGCATTCAGCATACCGCCATATACTTCAGCCACCCGTGGCGTAGAATTCCCCGGCCACGGCACATTTGCCACACCCTTTGTTACCACTGCCCCCAGCTTGGACAAATCTACAAATTCACTATACTCTGCGCCGGAGCCAAATGTCCCGGACGCAGTCATCACAGGGTTTTTCAGCTCCACTCCGGCAATATTTACTCTCGTATCAATCATAACTCCACCTCCGACGCCAAAAATACCGGGCCTTCTTTACATACTCGTTTGTTATGTACATGAGAATGCCCGTCCACCTCTTTCGACTGACAGACACAGGCCAGGCACGCGCCAATTCCACACGCCATGCGCTCCTCCATGGAAATCCAGCACTCAATCCCTTTTTCCTGTGCGTAAGCTTTCAATGCGCGCAGCATCGGTGTAGGACCGCAGGCATAAATAATATCTGCCTGAATGTCATTTTCCCTGACAGCATCCAGAACATTTCCCTTCGTCCCGGCGCTTCCATCCTCTGTAGCGGTAAATACGCTGCCGTTCTTCCCCAGTTCTTCTGTAAGAAACAGCTCATCCCGGTATCCCACTACGATGCTTTTCCCACCTGGCAGCTGCTTTGACAGCTCTACCATCGGAGGAATCCCGATGCCGCCTGCAATAAGCATGGCATGATGTTTCTCTTCCATCCGTGAAAGTGGGAAACCGTTTCCCAACGGCCCCATGATTTCCAGGCTGCCGCCCGTTTCCAGCTTCGAAAATTCTTCTGTACCTTTTCCCGCCACCCGGTACACAATGCGCAGCTGCTTCATCTCCCTGTCAATCTCACAGATACTGATTGGCCTGGGCAGCAGACGGCTTCCATCCCGGCAGTACACGGAAATAAACTGTCCCGGCACTGCATGTCCGGCAATTTCCTCTGTCTGCAGCCACATGCTGTAAATCCCTTTTCCGATTTTTGTCTGTCCTACAATTTTTGCGGTTTCTTTCCATTTACCTGGCATACTTTTCTCTCCTGCTATGTATTTATTCCCGCGGGCAATGAACCCGGCAGCCGCACCTGTGCGGATATTTAGCGAATGCCGCGAGGGTCTAATACCTCACTGCTTACAGCGGGGCTGTTGACTATAACCGCCCGGCAAAACCGGACGGTTACTATAATTATCTGCTCTCCAGCGCCTGAGCAATATCAGCCGCCATATCTTCCACAGCTGCCCGGGAAGCCTCCCCAAAATGCTCCGCCCCGAATTTTGCATATTTTTCCTGTTTATAAGCGGCAATGATTCCTCTGGATGAATTTACGATTGCGCCCAGCCCGTCCTCATTGAAAAAATGTACCAAATCTTTGCCTTTGCCGCCCTGTGCGCCGTATCCCGGTACCAGAATAAAGGATTTTGGCATGATTTTACGGAGAACCTTTCCCATCTCCGGATAAGTAGCGCCTACCACTGCTCCTACATAGCTGTAAGTATCGCCCATGCACTCCTCACCCCATTTTGCCACATGCTCTCCAACCAGCTCATACAGCGGCTTTCCGTCAATAAGCTGATCCTGGAATTCGCCGCTGGAAGGGTTTGATGTCTTTACCAGAATGAAAATTCCCTTCTTCTCCTGCCTGCACACATCAAGAAACGGCTTGATTCCGTCCGTTCCCAGATATGGATTCACCGTAGCGAAATCTTCATCAAAAGCGGCATAAGTCCTGCTTCCTACCTGAACCTTCCCCAGATGCCCCACCGCATAAGCGGCAGATGTAGAACCGATATCTCCCCGCTTCACATCCCCGATAACTACCAGACCTTTTTCTTTACAGTAATCCACTGTTTTCTTATAGGCTTTTAAACCCTCTATGCCAAACTGCTCATACATAGCAATCTGCGGCTTTACTGCCGGAATCAAATCATACGTACAATCTACGATTTCTTTATTATACTGCCATACCGCCTCGGCCGCACCCTCCAGAGTCTCCCCGAATTCAGCGTACGCTTTTTTTTGGATATGCTCTGGAATATAGCTCAGCATTGGGTCAAGCCCCACCACAATGGGAGCATTTGTCTTTTGTATATTGCTGATTAATTTCTGTATCATTTCTTTGTGTCCTCCTCTAAGCTGCGTGCGTATGCTACCTCGCCTCCGCAGATAGTCGCCACAACTTGTCCTTTTACTTTCTTTCCGCCGAAAGGCGTATTTTTGCCTTTTGAAACAAAACACTCCGGCTCAATGATATACTCTGTCTCAGGGTCAATAATCGTTACATCCGCAGGTTTCCCTTCTGCCAGGGAGCCTCGGCCAAGTCCCAGGATTTTGGACGGATTATAGCTCATTCTTTCTGCCATCTGCATAGGGGTCAGGATGCCCGTATCCACCAGCTCCGTCAAAGTCAGCGCCACAGAAGTCTCCAGTCCCACGATTCCAAAAGGCGCTTCCTCTATCGGGCGGCTCTTTTCCTCTGCGCTGTGGGGCGCATGGTCTGTGGAAATCACATCCATGACACCTTCTTCCAACCCTTTCCGCAGGGCTTCCACATCCTTTTTCGTCCGAAGAGGCGGGTTCATCTTGTAATTAGCGTCAGCAGTTTTTATATCGTCTGTAGACAAAGTAAAATGATGAGGGCACACTTCCGCAGAGATAGATACCCCTTCTGCCCTGGCCTGCCGCACCATCTCCACGCTTCCCTCTGTAGAACAATGGCACAGATGCAGATGCACGCCTGTTTCCTTCGCCAGCATGATGTCACGTGCCACGATGATATCCTCCACCGCATTGCTGATGCCCTTTAGCCCCAGCGCTTCCATGTTCTTATCAGCATTTACCACGCCGCCCTGCACCAGATTAATATCCTCACAATGCGCCAGCACCGGGATTCCCAGCCGTTTCGCCTCTTTCATGGCTTCCCGATAGACCCCTGAATCCATTACAGACTTTCCATCCTCTGTGATGGCAGGCGCGCCTGCTTTCACCATACCTTCGATGTCTGCCGGCTCTTTTCCTTCCATCCCTTTCGTCACAGCTCCAGACTGAAGGACATGAATAGGCACCAGCATCTCCGCCTTGCGCATCACGTAGCCAACCCTGTCCCTGTCATCCGTAACAGGCTTTGTATTCGGCATGGCAATGATGGTGGTAAATCCCCCTTTTGCCGCTGCCCGAGCCCCGCTTTCCACGCTCTCCTTATACGTCAGCCCCGGGTCCCGCAGGTGTACATGCATGTCAATCAGCCCCGGCATCACATAGCAGCCTGACGCGTCAATCACACGCTCTGCCTTCTCCTTTATCTCTTTGGCAACCGACTTTATTTTTCCGTCCTCAAGCAAAATATCATATTTCCCATCCGTCTTTGTGTCCGGGTCGATGACCCTCCCGCCTTTAATTAATATGCCCATAATTCACGCCTCCTCCTTGCTTTAAATCTTTTCTCCGTGTGGCGCCGGATTGTAACACTTTATCCTTACTGTCTGTTACGCCGGATTTCACGCTTCGCCTGCTTATACTCCAGGCGGTTCAATTTATCAATCCGCTTCGCCTGCTTTGCCAGCACCTTTTTCATCTTCGGCGACTGCCCTTTCAGGCTGCTCCGCACCACCAGGATAATATACAAAACCCCCACTGCCGCCTGAACTGCCAAAATCAGCTTCTCCTTGTCCACACGTTCTGTCTCCACTGGCACCACCCCTTTCTGCATCGTACCATTAGTATAACATAAAATTGCCAAATTAAAACAGCCCTAATCTTATTGTTTTTCACAACGGACTTCTAAATATTACTATTCACTCCATTCACAGTAACTTTTATTTCGCCCATCCAAACGAGCACCGCACCGCCTTTTTCCATCCCTCCAGCAGCTCTTCCCTGTATTCCTGCGCCATATCGGGGCAAAATGTACGCTGCAGCGCCCAGTTCTCACACACATCCTCCTGGTTTTTCCAGACGCCCACGGAAAGCCCCGCCAAGTACGCCGCTCCCAGCGCTGTCGTCTCGATACACTCCGGCCTTGCCACCTGTACATTCAGGATATCTGCCTGGAACTGCATCAGGAAATCATTCGCACAGGCTCCGCCGTCCACTTTCAGAGTCTTTAAATGGATACCGGAATCCTTCTCCATCGCCTCAATCACATCCGACGCCTGATACGCCAGGGACTCCACGACAGCCCGCACCAAATGTTCCCTGCGCGTCCCTCTGGTCAGCCCCAGGATCGTGCCGCGGGCGTATGAGTCCCAGTATGGGGCGCCAAGCCCCGTAAACGCAGGCACTACATAAGTTCCATTGGTGTCCTTTACTGCCATACAATATTCCTCTGACTGCGCCGCCGTGTCGATGATGCGCAGCTCGTCACGCAGCCACTGGATCGCTGCTCCCGCCACGAACACACTGCCCTCCAGAGCATAGCGGATGTTTCCGTCCGCACTCGCAGCGATTGTCGTGAGCAGCCCGCTCTTCGACTCCACCGCCTTGCTTCCCGTGTTCATCAGCAGGAAACATCCCGTCCCATAAGTATTTTTCGCTTCCCCCGGCTCAAAACAGCACTGCCCGAACAGAGCCGCCTGCTGGTCTCCCGCTGCGCCCGCGATAGGGATTCCCCCGCCTAAGATACAATCCTCCGTATACCCATAGACCTCGCTGGAGGGACGCACCTCGGGCAGCATTTGCCGGGGAATCTCCAGTTTTTCCAGAATCTCATCATCCCACCGGAGCTTATGTATATCAAACAGCATCGTTCTTGATGCATTCGTGTAATCCGTCACATGCACTCTCCGGTTCGTCAGGTTCCAGATCAGCCAGGTGTCCACTGTCCCGAACAGCAGCTCGCCGCGCACGGCACGTTCCCGAGCCCCGCGCACATGGTCAAGAATCCATTTCAGCTTCGTCGCCGAAAAATACGCGTCCGGTATTAGTCCTGTCTTTTCCCGTATTATCCTGTCAAAGCCCTCTGATTTCAGCTCGTCCACCAGTTCTGCTGTCCTGCGGCACTGCCAGACGATGGCATTGCACACCGGCTTTCCCGTTTCTTTCTCCCACACAACCGTGGTTTCCCTCTGGTTCGTGATACCGATAGCCGCGATATTCTCCGCCCCGGCTCCAATCTTGCTCATCGCTTCTGCCGCAACGCTGATTTGAGAAGCCCAGATATCCATCGGGTCATGCTCCACCCAGCCCGGCTTCGGAAAAATCTGCCGGAACTCCTTCTGTGCCGTACTGCATGCCTTTCCCTGCTTATTAAACAGGATACACCGGGAACTGGTAGTCCCCTGATCCAGCGCCATAATATATTTCTCCATACCCTACCTCCAAAATTCAATAAAAAGTTGTGTTTACGCAAAGTCAAACAGCGACAGCTGGTTCGACTCAGGCAAATCCCCCAGCAGCCCCAAATCATCCATCAAATCTATCACCGTCTTGCTCACCTTTGTCCTGCTGCGGAAATCGTCTTTGGACAGGAACGGCCCGTCTTTTGCCGCTTCCTCCACAGCTTCTGCCGCCTTATCCCCCATACCCTCAATACTGCTTAAAGAGGGCATTAGCTTTCCGTCCACAATCTGGAAACGGCTCGCCTGCGCCGTATAAACATCAATCGGCGTGAACGCAAAGCCTCTGGCATACATTTCCTGGACAATTTTCATATCCTTTACCGTATCCTGCTCCTTATTCGTCAGTTCGCCCGCCCGCTGCTGGTACTGCTTCATGTAATGCTTCAGCTTTTCTTCCCCCTGGCACATCAGCTCATAGCTGAACGCCGAAGCGCGGATGCTGAAATATGCCGCATAGTAAGCCAGCGGATAAAATACTTTACAGTAGGCAATCCGGTACGCCATCATGACATATGCCGCCGCATGTGCTTTCGGAAACATATATTTAATCTTTTTACAGGACCAGATATACCAGTCCGGCACATCATGCTTCGTCATTTCTTCTTCCCATTCCGGCTTTAGCCCTTTTCCTTTCCGTACGCTCTCCATAATGGTAAAGCTCTCCTCACTGTCCAGCCCCATATGAATCAGGTAGGTCATGATATCGTCACGGGTACAGATTGCCGTGGAAATCGTCGCCTTCCCCTCCTGAATCAGCGTCTGGGCATTCCCCAGCCACACGTCCGTACCGTGGGACAGCCCTGAAATACGTACCAGATCCGAAAAGCTTTTCGGCTTCGTATCCACAAGCATCTGAATAACAAACTCTGTGCCAAATTCCGGGATTCCAAGCGCCCCGAGAGGGCATCCCCCTATCTGCTCCGGCGTAATCCCCAGCGCCTGCGTGCTGGTGAACAGTGACATGACCTCCGGGTCGTCCAGCGGAATCTGCTTCGCATCCAGCCCGGTCAAGTCCTCCAGCATACGAATCATCGTCGGATCATCGTGCCCCAGAATATCCAGCTTCAGCAGGTTATGGTCGATAGAATGGTAATCAAAATGGGTCGTAATAATATCTGTATTCTGGTCATTCGCCGGATGCTGCACCGGAGTAAAAGAATAGATTTCCTCCCCAATCGGAAGCACAATGATACCCCCAGGATGCTGTCCCGTGGTGCGCCTTACCCCCACGCATCCCTGGACAATCCGGTTAATCTCGCACACGCGCTTCCTCTGGCCTCTCTCTTCAAAATAATTCTTCACATATCCGAACGCAGTCTTATCTGCCAGCGTACCAATCGTCCCAGCCCGGAACGTCTGCCCTTTTCCGAAGATAACCTCCGTATAGCGGTGGGCATTTCCCTGATAATCACCGGAAAAATTCAAGTCAATATCTGGCTCTTTATTCCCTTTAAATCCCAGGAATGTCTCAAACGGGATATCAAACCCTTCTTTCATCAGCATCGCCCCACACTTCGGGCACACTTTATCCGGCATGTCACATCCCGCGCCTCCCGCATAAGGCTTTACATCTTCCGAATCAAACTCCGAATAATGGCATTCCTTACAATAATAATGAGGGCTCAACGGATTCACCTCTGTAATTCCCGCCATCGTCGCCACAAAGGACGAGCCTACAGAACCACGGGAGCCTACCAGATAGCCGTCGTCATTCGACTTCCACACCAGCTTCTGGGCAATGATATACATCACCGCAAACCCGTTGGAAATAATGGAATTTAATTCCCTCTCCAGCCGCTCCGTTACAATCTCCGGCAGCTCGTCTCCGTAGATTTCATGCGCCCTGTTGTAACAGATTCTTCTCAAGTCTTTATCAGAATCAGGAATCACAGGCGGGCATTTATCGGGCCGTACCGGAGAAATCTTCTCACACATATCCGCAATCTTATTCGGATTTGTAATGACGATTTCCTCTGCTTTTTCACTCCCCAGATACGCAAACTCCGCAAGCATCTCTTCCGTCGTCCGCAGATACAGCGGCGCCTGGTCGTCCGCGTCCGTGAACCCTTTTCCCGCCATAATAATCCGGCGGTACACTTCATCCTCCGGGTTCAGGAAATGGACGTCGCAGGTTCCCACCACCATTTTTCCGAACTGCTCTCCCAGCTTCACAATCTTCTTATTGATCTCAATCAAATCCTCCCTGGAAGTCACATTTTCAATCTTATCGCTGGCAATCATAAATTTATTATTCCCCAGCGGCTGTATCTCCAGATAATCATAAAAGTCGACCAGACGCGCAATCTCCTGGTCAGACCGTCCGTTCAGAATCGCCTGGTAAAGCTCCCCCGCTTCACAGGCCGACCCAATCAACAAGCCCTCCCTGTTCTCCAGAAATACGCTCTTTGGAATCAGCGGCCTCCTCTGGTAATACTCAATATGGCTTAAAGACACCAGGCGGTACAGGTTCACCCGCCCTGTATCATTCATGGCAAGGATAATTGCATGGTGGGAAGGCAGCTTCTTCACCTGTTCCTTAGAATTCCTCCCCAGCTTATTGACGTCATCCAGTTGAAACGCATCCCGCGCTTTCAGCATCTCAACGAATTTCACAAAAATCTCTGCCGTACACCCCGCATCGTCCACCGCACGGTGATGGTTATGCAGCGGCACATGCAGCGCCTTTGCCACTGTGTCCAGCTTAAAACGTCCAAGCTGAGGAAGCAGTACCCGGGCCAGCGCTACCGTGTCCACACTCGTAAATTCCCTCTCAATGCCAAGCCTTCTGCAGTTCTCCTCAATAAAACTCATGTCAAAAGAAGCATTGTGGGCGACCATCACGGCGTCCCCGCAGAACTCCAGAAATTCAGGAAGAACCTGAGCAATCTGCGGCGCGTCAAGTACCATATTGTCATTGATTCCCGTCAATTCCTCAATGCGGAACGGAATCGGTACATCCGGGTTGACAAATGTGCTGAATCGTTCCGTGATTTTCCCATTCTCCACTTTCACCGCACCGATTTCGATGATACGGTTCACACTGGGGCTGAACCCGGTAGTCTCCAGGTCAAATACTATATACGTATCATCCAAATTCTGGGCGTGGGAATTCACCACCATATCTTTCAAATCATCTACCAGATACGCTTCCACGCCATAGATCACCTTAAAATCACTGTCTTTTGGCACTGCATGGTTGGCCTCCGGAAAAGACTGCACCACGCCGTGGTCGGTAATCGCGATTGCCTTATGCCCCCACTCCATCGCGCGTTTCACGATATCCTTTACATCCGACACCCCGTCCATGTCGCTCATCTTCGTATGGCAGTGCAGTTCCACCCGCTTTTCTGGGCTGGTATCCTGCCTGCCCTTCCGAAAATCCGGGATTTTCTTAATACCCACCACTGAACCTATCGTGAGCTGCCCGTCAAAACGGTCAATCGTCGTCACTCCCTTCATTTTCAGGAATGCGCCCTTCTTCACATTTTCCAGAATCTCCGGCACCTGTTCATTTCTGGCAAACATCTTCACCACAATCGTATCTGTATAGTCCGTAATTTCAATGATAATAATCGTCTTTTCATTCCGGATTTCCCGGGTATCCAGCGCCTGAATCTGCCCGCGGACGACAACTTCTCCCATCTCACTCTGAATCTGCTCAATCGCAATGGCGTCCTCCTCAAAGTCGCGCCCATACACCACATCCGGGTTATCTGAACGCTTGACAGAGCTGTTTCTATAGCCGCCTTCCCTGGAAAATCCTCCCCGTTTCTCCTGAAATCCATTTCTTCCGGCAGTTTCTTTTCCTGAAACCGCTGTGTTCTTTCTCCCTGTTTCTTTTTTCTCTGTTTTCTTTTTCCCTTCCGGCTTTGCTTTTTCCGGCTCCGCATGTTCTTCTGGCATATTCTCCGCGCCGCCCGATGAAACCTGCTCCTGTATCGCCCGCACCTCCTGCTCTACGCGAAGCTCGCTGTTCCTGCGCGCCTTGCTCTCCTCCGGCTCCTTCAGGATCATATGGATTTTCAAGGACAGGCCGCACCGCTCGCAAAAAATCTTTTCCAGCACCCGCACCAGCTCGTCCGCTTTATCCTCCGCAACTACAGTACGCTCCACCGTCATATTCATACTGTCCCCGTCCACAAACTCACACACCGCCTGGCGGAACATATTATATTCAAAAATACTATAATCTTTCAGCTCCATCAGAATGCTGTCACGGTAAATCGGCATCAGCTTTTCCGCCGTATACTGACGGGAAAGGTGAAACTTCTCCAGCAGCTTCACCTCTATGTTCTCTCCTGAAAAGAACTGTTCCCGTATCGCCTGCTCTACCGCATAGACATACTGCTTGTGAATAAGCTTTTCACTGCTTATATACACCCGCATCCTGTCCCTGACAGAAGTAACGGTCACTTTCGTAACCGTCACCTGCGCAAAAAGACTATGCACCTGGGGATTCACCTCCAGATTTGGAAATACTTCAAAAAATGATTTTGCCATACGTTCTTCTTTCCGACGCACTTGCTGCGTCATTCTGGTGCATTTGTGAATTTACTTCCCTGCTTTATTCCTCCTCAAACTTCAAGATTTCCTCCCGCAGCGCACCCAGAAGCTCACCTTCCGGAACCTTACGGATAACCTCGCCTTTGCGGATTAATAATCCTTCGCCTTTCCCTCCGGCAATTCCAATATCTGCCTCTTTCGCCTCGCCGGGTCCGTTTACCACACATCCCATCACAGCCACTTTCAGAGTCTTGGGAATATCCTCTACCATATTTTCCACCCGGTTCGCCAATCCGATTAAATCTATCTGCGTCCGGCCGCAGGTCGGGCAGGATACCACCTCAATTCCTCCCTTTCGCAAGCCTAGCGTGCGCAGAATCAGCTTTGCAGACTTAATTTCCTCCAACGGGTCTCCTGTCAAAGATACCCGAATCGTATCCCCGATTCCCTGAGACAAGATAATCCCCAGCCCCACGGCAGACTTGATATTTCCGGAAAGAATCGTTCCCGACTCGGTAATCCCCACATGCAGAGGATAATTTGTCCTTTCGGCAATCTGCCCGTGAGCCTTCGCACACATCATCACATCGGAAGATTTAATGCTGATAACCAGATTGTCATATCCCATATCCTCAATCATATGCACCTTATCCAGCGCACTCTCTACGATCCCCTCTGCCGTCACACCATGATATTTCTCCACCAGCTCCTTCTCCAGAGAACCGCTGTTCACACCCACGCGGATCGGAATCCCTCTTTCCTTCGCCACATCCACAACAGCCTTCACCCTGTCCGCGCTTCCGATATTCCCAGGATTAATCCGAATCTTATCCGCCCCGTGCTCCATAGCCGCAACCGCCAGGCGGTAGTCAAAGTGAATATCCGCCACCAAAGGAATATGTATCCTCTTCTTAATCTCCCCCAGCGCTTTCGCCGCTTCCATCGTCGGCACAGCACAGCGGATAATATCACACCCTGCCGCCTCCAATTTCAAAATCTGTGCAGCCGTAGCTTCCACATCCTCAGTCTTTGTGTTCGTCATAGACTGCATTAAGATTGGATTTCCGCCGCCAATGCGTTTGTTGCCTATTTTAATTATTTTTGTATGTTCTCTATACATGAAATCCTCCTCTATTCTTTCAAATCCATAGAGCTTTCTTCCCTTTTTAAAATATTATAATTATGCCGCTGTATTTCCTGCATAAAATACAGCGGCATTCTTTCCATCATAAAATTATCCAAGCTCTACGCCTTTTCCATGCCTTACTCTATCACATGTATCCATCCTTCCGGCGCCTCAATACGCCCCATCTGGATACCGGTAAGGGTATCATACAGCTTCTGGGTAACAGGCCCCATCGCTTCCATCCCTGCCGGCAGGCAGATTTCTTTCCCGTGGTCTACGATTTTCCCTACCGGGGAAATCACGGCCGCCGTGCCGCACAGACCGCATTCTGCGAACTCTTTTACTTCTTCAAACGGAACTTCCCTCTCTTCTACTTCCAGCCCCAGATATTCCTTCGCAACATAGAGCAGTGAGCGCCGGGTAATGGACGGCAGAATACTTCCTGACTTCGGCGTTACGACTTTATTATCTTTCGTCACAAACAGGAAGTTCGCACCGCCTGTTTCCTCTACGTTCGTCCTGGTAGCCGCGTCCAGGTACATATTCTCATCAAACCCCTGGACATGAGCGTCTACAATCGCGTGCATACTCATGGCATAGTTCAGCCCTGCCTTAATATGTCCTGTCCCATGAGGAGCCGCGCGGTCGAAATCACTTACCCTGATCGTCAACGGACGGACACCTCCCTTAAAATATGGCCCTACCGGAGTCGTAAATACACGGAACTGATATTCATCCGCCGGCTTTACGCCGATAACCGGGTTTGTCCCAAACATATATGGGCGAATATATAAAGATGCCCCTGACCCATACGGCGGCACATAATCTGCATTCGCAGCCACGGTCTGGTGAACAGCATCCAGGAAACGCTCTTTCGGGAATACTGGCATTTCCAGCCTTTTGGCGGAATCCACCATACGGTCTGCATTCAAATCCGGGCGAAACGTAACGATACGCCCATCCTCTGTGGTGTAAGCTTTCAATCCCTCAAAAATCGTCTGTGCATACTGCAGAACGCCCGCGCACTCATTCAGCACGACATTCGCATCCTCTGTCAGCCTGCCTTCATCCCATTTTCCCTCTTTAAAGTCTGATACATACCTCATTGCAGTCATCTGATACTGAAACCCAAGATTTGCCCAGTCAATATTTTTCTTTGCCATGTTTATCCCTCCCATATTTTTATATTGTTTTCATTATAACGCACTTTTTCCATTGTGAACAAAAATTTTTATCTTTTCTTCTCATAGCGTACAAACGTATATTCCAAATCAAAATATGTCTGTTCTTCGCTCTCCCCGGTAATTTCCCATTCTCCCGTCTCATCCAGGTTCGGAAACCAGGAGTCCGCCGCATAAACGTGGTTTATCTTTGTCACATGCGCTACATCACAGTAAGGGAGCAGTTCCTGGTACACACTGTCCCCGCCAATCACATACACATCCTCGCTGCTATACTTATCCAGCTTTACCAGCAGTTCCGGCACTGAATGCACGACAATCGCATCTTTTACCTGGTAATCACGGTTTCTGGTAAGTACAATGTTTGTCCTGTTCTTTAGCGGCAGCCCGTTGGGAAAGCTTTCTAAAGTCTTTCTCCCCATTACCACCACCTTACCTGTCGTCGTTTCCCTGAAAAACTTCATATCTGACGGAATGCTCACCAGGAGCTTATTATCTTTTCCGATTGCCCAGTTTTCATCTACTGCTACAATTAAATTCATACGCACCTCCTACGCCTAAACCGCAACGGGTATATTTTTTATCTGCGGCCCCGTCACATAGTCTTTCACATACAAATCCTCCACGGTAAACTGATAAAAGTCCTGAATTTCCGGATTCAGCCATACCTTCGGCGCTGGATGGCTCTCTCTGGAAATCAGCTCTTCCACCATCGGCACATGCCTGTCATAAATATGGGCGTCCGCAATGACATGCAGAAGCTCCCCGGCCTCCATGCCGCACACCTGCGCCATCATCATCAGAAGCAGCGCGTACTGGCACACATTCCAATTATTTGCCGTCAGCACATCCTGGGAGCGCTGGTTCAGCACTGCGTTCAGAGTCAGCCGCTCTTTCCCTTTTTCCTGCGTCACATTAAATGTCATGCTGTAAGCACAGGGATAAAGGCTCATCTCATGCAAATCCGCATGGACATAAATATTTGTCATAATCCGGCGGCTGTAGGGATTATTTTTTAAATCAAACAGCGCCCTGTCCACCTGATCCATCATCCCTTCCCGGTAGGCATGCTTCACGCCCAGCTGGTAGCCGTAAGCCTTTCCGATGGAACCTTCTTCATCTGCCCAGGCATCCCAGATATGGCTGTTCAGCTCATGGACATTGTTGGATTTCTTCTGCCAAATCCACAAAATCTCGTCAAACGCGCTTTTCAGCGCCGTCTTTCTCAAAGTGAGGGCCGGAAACTCTCTCCTCAAATCGTAACGGTTCACCACGCCGAAACGCTTAATCGTATAGGCCGATTCCCCGGTATCCTTCCATATGGGGCGCACTTTTTCCCCCTCCGTGCTCACGCCGTTCTCAATAATATCATGGCACATGGCTGTAAATACCTGATCCGCATAGCTCATATGCTTTCCCTCCTTAATTCTTCAGTTTGGCTACGTTCGGGTCTTCTGCGAACCCCGAAGCATTATATAAAAACAGGATATCTGTATAATCCCTGCCCTCTCTATATTCCCTGAGGCTCTCATTAAAATACCTTAAATCCACAAAATCCACCTGGGAAAAATCCCGGAATGCAAACGGCAGAAAACTATTCGCATAGGAATCCTTGATAACAAGCAGCCTCCTGCCGCTTCCGTTTTTCACTGTCCCTTCTACTATGGGGTGGTTTCCTCCGAAAAACAGCGCGTACTTATCTTTCGTCTCCAATGCGCTCCACTCATAAATGTCTGTTTTCATCTCATTCCTGTTATATTCCACCAGATACGGAAACTCCTTCTTCGGCTTAAAAATTCCGATGGAGTCAAATCCCACGTCACCGCCGACTTTCGCCTCAATGGTTCCCTGAAACTCCTCTGTCACCGTCTGCACTTCATAGTCTGACAGCGAAGGCGGCTCAAATCCTTTCTCCTTTGCCCACGCAGCATACACATAGTATGCCGCCAGCGTTTTCCAGTGATGATCTGTCCTGTAATAAATCTCTTCGTCCGTGTGCTCCCTCAGCACCGCCGCACTGTCAAACCAGGTTCCTTCCGGCAGCGCCTCCTCTATTTTTTTCAGATAAACACTTTGATCATAAGGTGAAGCAAACGGGGGCAGTTTGTCTTTCAAAATCTCCACCGCATTTGGCACGATCATAGCCGTGGCCCGTCCTTCCCCATAGCGCGCTTTCATCTCCTTCATAAAACCAGCCAGATAAGAAATATTATCTTCCGCCCGCTTCTCCGTAAAACTTCCTGTGTGCTTCTCTATCAGATAGCCATCCGCAGCAAAATAAATATCATTGCTCTCCTGTTTGAGCATCGCCCGCTCCGCTCCCGTTTTCAGGCCAATCCAGCGATCCCTGCCCACGAACTGATCCGTAATATACGACTCATAATCCTTTGCAAACTCCCCGCTAAAATACGCTTCCAGTGAAAGCTGGGGCATCTGCGCCAGGCTCCGGTTCTCCCTGTCGGAAAATTCCTTCTTCGGCGCAAAAATACTTGCCAAAGCCATGCCAAATATCAGCACAAGAAATAGAAAAATAATAATCTGGTTTTGTCTTTTCTGTCCCATTCTTTCCTCCGTTAAAACCTAAAATACAAAAACGGGTTATACGTAGCATCTACCAGATACGCCACAGAAATCACAAAAATTCCTGCACAGAACGTACATCTGAGGACCATCTGTACAGCGCCGCCCTCCCGGAAACAGGTAAGCAGCCTCTCCCCCCACCGTTTCGGCAGGGTTGTGCATCCCAATACCAGAATCACCAGCAGTACTGCATAATTATATAGAAGATATATCGTTTCCGTATTGAACATTCCTGCCCCATAGCCTCCAAACATAGCCTTCAGATACGAACCGCAAAGCGTCAAGTCCTCACATTTAAAAATCACCCAGCCAAACACTACAATCAAAAGGGTATACAGGTTCTGAAAAATTCCCGGCAGTTTCTTCACCCATTTCCCAATCACAAACTTTTCCAATATCAAGAAGCATCCATAGTACAACCCCCACAGCACATAATTCCAGCTCGCGCCATGCCAGATTCCGGTAAGTATCCAAACCACGAAAATATTCCGCACCTGCTTCGCCATTCCCCTGCGGTTCCCGCCCAATGGAATATATACATACTCACGGAACCAGGAACTGAGAGAGATGTGCCAGCGCCGCCAAAACTCTGTGATACTTTTCGCCACATAAGGATGTTCAAAGTTCTCCAGGAAATGAAAACCAAACATCTTTCCCAGCCCGATTGCCATATCCGAATACCCGGAAAAGTCAAAATAAATCTGGAACGTGTACGCTGCCGCCCCCAGCCATGCCGTGGCCACCGGAACATTCTCCATAGGCATCGCCATGACCGTATCGCAGAGGACGCCGATATTGTTCGCCAACAGAACCTTCTTTCCCACACCCGCCATAAACCTCTGCACGCCATAAGCAAAATCATCCACACTCTCTCGGTTTTTCTGCATCATCTGCTCTGCAATGGTCTTATACTGCACAATAGGCCCCGCAATAAGCTGGGGAAACATAGAAACATAAGTGCCATAGTTAATCCAATTGCGCTGTACCTTCGTAGCTCCCCGGTATACATCCACCGTATAAGACATGGTCTGGAAGGTAAAAAAAGAAATACCTATGGGCAGCGGAACCCCAGGCATCGGCAGGCTTACTCCCAGCCCCCCATTGATAGAGCCTATGATAAAATCCGCATATTTAAAAAACGCAAGTATTCCTAAATTTACCGTTACGGAAAATGCCAGTGTAAATTTCGCTTTTTTCAGCTTTCCCTGTTCCTTAAACTTGCTAATCAGACGCCCCATTGTATAATCCATTGTGATGGAAAACAACATCAAAAATACATACCTCGGCTCGCCCCATGCATAAAAGAACAGGCTGAACACAAACAGAATCAGGTTCCTGACCTTCCTCGGAGCCGCAAAGTACAAAACCAGAACTACCGGAAGAAACCGGAACATAAAAAGCAGGCTGCTGAAAACCATATATTACCTCACATTTATCTTTTTCATTAATTTTCTTTAAGATTCGAAAAAACTATTTACAATTAACGGGTTTATTATATAATAGAGGGGAAGAAAAGACAAACGAATTTTTCATTAACTGTTACGGGAAGTGAACTTCCGATATATACTATAATGACGCAGCATGTGCGCCAGAAAGAGGAAAATATGCCACACCAGAAGAAACGAAAGCGGCAACAGCCAGGCCGTTTTCTTAGTTTGCTTATATTAATTTTTATCGCATTGCTTGTGTTCGAAGGAAACCTCCTGATTAATATTTTCAAGAAGGACAGCCTGACTACACAAGTAAATGCCCAGATTGACGAGCTGCTTGCCAGCACCGCCGGACGTACCAAAGATACAGAAACCGAGAGCGAGACAAAAGCTCCCGCCCCGGCTGTCACTACGGAACCGCCTGCCCAGGCCGAAACACTGCCGACAACGGTCAGCGATGCCCTTGTGCCGGAGCAGAATATACCGATAGACGATTCCTATTTCTCAGACGCTGTTTTTATCGGCGATTCCCGCATGGAAGGCTTCCGCAACCAGTCAGGAATCACCCAGGGAACATTCCTGACCGGCGTGGGCATGAATGTTACGGACATTTTCACCCAGAAATACATACATCTATATAATGAACAGATTACCGTGTATCAGGCGTTGTATAACACTGATTATAAAAAGGTATATGTCATGCTGGGCACAAACGATTTAGGCGAACCGGATTTCAATGATTTTAAGGAAAACTACAGAGTTTGCCTGGGAGAAATCAAGAAAATGCTTCCTGACGCCATTGTCTATGTCATCAGCATTGCATACGTAGAAGAAGCCAAAGTTGAAGATACATCCTACGTAAACAACAAAAACATCACTACGGCCAATGAAAAAATCCTGGAATTGTGCGAAGAACAGGGATATCATTATATAAATATCAACGAAGTGCTTTCCGACGGAAACGGAGCCCTCACCGAAGGAGCGACCAGCGACGGTGTCCACATGTATGACACCTACTGTAAAATCTGGCTGGAATACCTGAAAGACCATTATATTTTGGAAGAAACGCCGGCGGAATCCACAACTCCTGAAGCTGAGACGCAGACGGAAAGCCAGACAGAAAGTCCCGCACAGCCTCTGTAAACAGATTGTAACTGCCCAAAGCCAGGCCAAGCTATGCCGAAAGCCCCGGACAGTCACTATAAATTTTATATTATAACAAAAAAGGAGAATCTTAACATGAAAAAATATTTATCTTTAACTTTTGCAGCTATTATGCTTGTTCTTTCGCTGACTGCCTGCGGCGGCAGTTCATCAAAAGAGGTGACAGCCAGCGCTTCTGATTTGGCAAAACAGCTTTCTGAAACAGTCAGCGACGGCACCCTTTCCTCTGAACCGGTCATTGCAGATATTCTTGCTTCTACTTATTTCGTAGATATGGAACAGGTAGAGGATAGTTCCGCTTACCTGAGCACCGGAGCAACCGCTTGTGAAGTTGCCGTAGTAAAGTGTAAAGACAGCAGCTATACTTCGGAAGTGGCAGACCTCTTTAAATCACGCGTAACAAGCCAGTCTGAACTGTTTGCCAGCTACGCGCCGAAGGAAGTAGAAAAGCTTGACAGCGCTATCATCAAAACCTCCGGAAATTACGTAGTTCTCTGTGTGACAGATGACGCTTCCAAAGCAGAAAGCGTATTAAAAGACGCAGGTTTCTAAGCCTCTAAACTCTAGTGGGCGGCTGTTTTTTCACAGCCGCCCATCTTTAAACCGTTTCTATACTGCCCGCGCCAAATCCTATCAAACAGACTATCCGATGCCTTCCAGGCTTCTCTCTAAAATTCCATTCATATACGCAATCAATGTCCCATAATTCGTAATCGGAACCCCTGCATCACATGCACACCCCAGTCGATAACGCATCTCCCTTTCATTCAGCATACAGCCCCCACAATGTACAATCAGTTTATAAGACGACAGGTCTGCCGGGAATTCCATACCGCTGGTAAACGAAAATTCCGGCTCTTTTCCCGTATGTCTGCGAATCCACATCGGAAGCTTCACCGTACCGATATCATTACACTGCCGGCGATGCGTACATCCCTCAGAAATCAAGATTTTATCTTCGTCCTGAATACTCTCCAGCGCCTTGACCCCATCCACAAAAGGTTTCAGCTCTCCTTTATACCGGGCAAAAAGAATAGAAAATGAGGTCAGGGCAATATCCTCCGGGGTTTCTTCCGCCACCCTCTGGAACACCTGGCTATCAGTAATCACCAGTCTGGGCTTTTTGCCCAATGTCTCTAAAGTAGTTTTCAGCTCATTTTCCTTCACCACAATAGAAACCGCCCCTGCTTCCAAAGTATCACGGATTGTCTGCTGCTGTGGCAAAATCAGCCGCCCTTTGGGAGCCGCTTTATCAATCGGTACCACCAGCACCACAAAGTCCGAAGGTTCCAGCAAATCCGCTACAATCCTGCGCCCCTGGCTCCTGTCCGGTATCTGACACGCGACAAGGGTCTTTAGATCCTCTATATTTTCTCCTGTAGTACTGCTGACCGCAAGATAATTCTTTCCTTTCGGCAGCGCCCTTGAAGCCAAATCACTCTTATTAAACACTACAATCCAAGGTATCTCTTTTTCCCTGATTCTGTCAAGCAAACGCTCATCTTCCGTGCTCATCCCCTGTGTTCCGTCTACCACCAGCAACGCAATATCTGTCCTGTTCAGCACCTGATAGCTCTTCTGCACCCGCAGTTCCCCAAGCTCGCCTTCATCATCAATCCCCGGCGTGTCAATCATCACCACCGGTCCCAGCGGAAGCAGCTCCATCGCTTTAGACACCGGATCCGTGGTCGTCCCCTTCACATCCGACACGACGGCAAGGCTTTGCCCTGTCAGCGCATTCATAACACTTGATTTTCCTGCATTTCTCTTTCCGAAAATGCCAATGTGTATCCGTTCTGATGATGGCGTGCTGTTCATTTTCCTTACCTTCCTTTCTATAGTCAGAACCGGAAATCTCTTTTTCCCTCCGAAATTTCCTGCAGATGGCGCTTCGCGATTTCCCTCGTCTTTTCTCTGGGTACTTTTTCTATCTCACATGCAATCAGCTTTTCCCCTAATTTTTTCGTGTCTTCAGAAGCATAATCCTCCAGATATTCTTTCAAAGTCATCAGCGCGTTCGGATGACAACAGTTCTGAATCTGCCCGCTCTTACACAGGCTCATAAACCTGTCCCCGGTGCGCCCTTCCCGGTAGCACGCCGTACAGAAGCTCGGAATATACCCAAGCTGCATCAGCCAGTTTACCACCTCATCCAGAGAACGCGTATCACTTACGTCAAACTGCGCCGAGTTCTCTTCTTCCGCCTCCTTTTTTGCATAACCGCCTACACTTGTCCTGGAACCGCCGCTAATCTGAGACACGCCCAGATGCAGCAGTCTTTCTCTGCACTTTCTGCTCTCCCTGGTAGAAACAATCATTCCCGTATATGGTACTGCAATACGGATGCACGCCACCAGTTTTGCAAAAGTATCATCATCAATCCCATTATCAAAAGAATCCGCATCAATATCATCCGCATGGCGGATTCTCGGCACACTAATCGTATGCGGACCCACGCCATGAACCGCTTCCAAATGCTCTGCATGCATCAAAAGCCCAGCGAATTCATATCGGTAAAGCTCTAACCCGAACAACACGCCAATGCCCACATCATCAATACCGCCCTCCATCGCCCTGTCCATAGCTTCTGTATGATACGCGTAATCATGTTTCGGACCTGTAGGATGAAGTTTCTCATAGCTTTCCTTGTGATACGTTTCCTGAAACAGAATATATGTCCCGATTCCTGCTTCTTTCAATTTCCTATAGTTTTCCACTGTAGTGGCTGCTATATTCACATTTACCCTGCGGATAGCGCCATTTTTATGTTTCATGCTATAAATCGTCTGAATGCTTTCCAGCACATACTCAATCGGGCTATTCACCGGGTCTTCCCCCGTCTCCAATGCGAGCCGCTTATGTCCCATGTCCTGGAGCGCAGCCACCTCCCGGCGGATTTCCTCCTGCGTCAGCTTCTTTCTGGCAATGTGTTTATTCTTCGCATGATAAGGACAGTAAACACATCCATTTACACAATAATTAGAAAGATAAAGCGGAGCAAACATAACAATCCTGTTTCCGTAAAAATCTTTCTTAATCTGCTCTGCCAAAGCATAAATTTCCTGATTCTTTTCCTCAATCGCGCAGTCCAGCAGTACGGCTGCTTCCCTGTGGGAAAGTCCCTTCCTCTCCCTTGCCTTATCCAGTATCTGCTGAATCAGTTTCTCATTGTATTTGTTCTCCTCCGCATAAGACAACGTGTCTATAATCTCTTGATGGCTGATAAATTCCTCCGCTTTCATGGATTTTGTATCATACATTCCAATCCCCCCTGTATTTAAAAACTAAAATCCCATACTCTGTCAAATAGTATACATGAAGCCGGAGAAGATTACAACTTCCCCGGAGATAAATTGCCACAAAAAGACACGTAACAATTCAGTCCTCCGAAATGTTACGTGTCTCTTCTTTAACGGGAAATCTGCTTTATTCTGGCGTAAATACCTTCAGCATCCAAGCCGTATTTGTGAAGCAGTTCAAGCGCCGGGCCTGATTCACCGAATACATCATTAATTCCTATCTTTACTACTCTTGTGGGCGCTTTCTCGCTCAGGCAGTCGCACACTGCGCTCCCCAGCCCCCCGATTACGGAATGCTCCTCTACGGTAACGAGCAGCCCTGTTTCTTTTGCTGCCTGCACAATCAGTTCTTCATCTAAAGGCTTAATTGTATGGATATTGATGACCTTCGCGTGTATGCCTTCAGCCTCCAGCATTTCGGCTGCTTCCAGGGAAACTGCTACCGTCAGCCCTGTAGCGACAATCGTCATATCCTTTCCTTCGCGAAGTACGATACCCTTTCCAAGTTCAAATTTATAGTCCGGCCTGTCATTAATGACCGGAACCGCCAGACGGCCGAACCGCAGATACACCGGACCGTCATATGCCGCCGCCGCTTTCGTAGCCATCTCTGCCTCTATAACATCTGCAGGATTGATAATCATCATTCCGGGAATCGCCCGCATCAGGGCGATATCTTCATTGCACTGGTGAGTAGGACCATCCTCACCGACAGAAATGCCTGCGTGGCTGGCTCCGATTTTCACATTCAGATGTGGATATCCGATGGAATTCCTCACCTGTTCAAATGCGCGTCCTGCTGCGAACATCGCAAAAGAGCTTGCAAAAGGAATCTTTCCCGCCGCAGCCAGTCCTGCCGCAATACCCATCATATTCGCCTCCGCAATCCCGCAGTTGATATGACGCTCCGGAAAGACTTTCTGAAACATTCCTGTCTTAGTTGCTGCTGCAAGGTCTGAGTCCAAAACCACGATTCTTTCGTCCTCTTTTCCCAGTTCAATCAACGCCTTGCCGTAGCCCTCTCTTGTTGCACTCCTCTTTATTTCTGACATAATGCTTCACCTGCTTTCTCCAATTCTGCCATTGCCTCTTCATACTGTTCATCATTAGGCGCCACACCATGCCAGGAAACCTGGTTTTCCATAAAGGACACGCCTTTTCCCTTAACAGTCTTTAAAATAATGACTGCCGGCATTCCTTTGACACTGCGCGCCTCATCAAACGCCGCTTTTAACTGCTCCATATCATTCCCATTTTCTACACAAATGGTATGGCAGTTAAATGCTTCAAACTTCTTATCTATCGGATACGGTGAACACACATCTGCCACGTCCCCATCAATCTGAAGTCCATTATTGTCCACAATCATTACAAGATTATCCAGGTTCCGCGCACCTGCAAACATAGCTGCCTCCCAGACCTGTCCCTCCTGGATTTCTCCGTCGCCCAGCAGTGTATACACACGATAAGTATCCCCGCTCATCTTCGCCGCAAGCGCCATGCCTACAGCCGTAGATACGCCCTGCCCTAAAGAACCGCTGGACATATCTACACCCGGAATTCCTTTCATATCGGGATGTCCCTGCAGGTAGGAACCCACATGACGCAGGGAAATCATATCTTCTACCGGGAAAAACCCTCTGTGCGCCAGCGCTGCATAAAGTCCCGGAGCCGCATGCCCTTTCGAAAGCACGAAACGGTCTCTGTCCGGCTTGTCCGGATTCTCCGGATCTATGTTCATCTCTTCAAAATACAAATAAGTAAATACATCTGCCGCCGACAGCGACCCACCCGGATGTCCCGCCCGGGCGCTGTGCACGGAAGCTACAATATCTTTACGTATTTTATTGGCCATTATCTGAAGCTCAAGTTTGTTCATGCAAATTTCTCCTTTACTCATTCAGCATCTGCAGCTATCCGGGATAATCGACACACTCCGACTCCCCTGCCAAAGTGATTATACTCTATTTCCCCGTTTTTGAAAATAGGAAAACAAAAGTTTTTCTAAAGAGCCTGCCAAAATAAATTTCAGGGTTGAATAAATCAAGGCAATGTATTATAACTATAGAAAAAAGTTTTTCAATTCCCAGCGAAAGAAAAGAGGACAAGCCATGAGCACAATGAACCTGACACTGTTAACTGATTTATATGAACTTACCATGATGCAAGGCTATTTCAAAAGCCATGCTGCAGAAACGGTGGTTTTCGATGCTTTTTATAGAAAAAATCCCAATGACGGCGGTTTTGCGATTGCCGCAGGACTGGAGCAGGTAATTGATTATATCAAAAACCTGCGTTTCTCAGATGATGACATTTCCTATCTCCGCAGCCTGCACATCTTTGAAGAAGATTTTCTTGAATACCTGAGTAATTTCCGTTTTTCAGGCGACATTTACGCCATACCGGAAGGAACGGTTGTATTCCCCAGAGAGCCTTTGATTAAAGTAGTTGCCCCGATTATGGAAGCACAGCTGGTAGAAACTGCTATCTTGACTATTATCAACCACCAAAGCCTGATCGCCACGAAAGCCGCACGGGTTGTTTATGCCGCAAAGGGCGACTCCATCATGGAATTCGGCCTGCGCCGCGCCCAGGGTCCGGACGCCGGGGTATACGGCGCACGCGCTGCTATGATTGGAGGCTGTGTGGGAACTTCCAATGTACTTACCGGACAGCTTTTCGACGTCCCTGTTATGGGCACTCATGCCCACAGCTGGATTATGAGCTTTCCTGACGAATACACGGCTTTCCGTACGTATGCAGACCTCTACCCTGATTCTTGCTGCCTGCTCGTTGATACTTACGACACCTTAAAGTCCGGCGTACCAAATGCCATTCGCGTATTCCAGGAGATGCGGGATGCAGGAATCCCGCTGAAAAAATATGGCATCCGCCTGGATAGCGGTGATTTGGCATACATGTCCAAGCAGGCAAGAAAGCTTCTGGACGCCGCCGGTTTTAAAGACGCTTACATTGCCGCTTCCAGCGATTTGGATGAATACCTGATTCAAAGCCTGAAACTACAGGGCTGCAAGATTTCTTCCTGGGGCGTAGGCACTAACCTCATCACTTCCAAGGACTGCCCTGCTTTCGGCGGCGTGTATAAACTTGCTGCTATCAAAGATGAAAGCACCGGAAAATTCATTCCGAAAATCAAGCTTTCCGAAAACACGGAAAAAATTACAAATCCCGGTGATAAGACAATCTACCGAATTTATGACAAAAACCACGGAAAAATCAAAGCAGACCTGATTGCCCTGGCACACGAAACTTTTGATGAGGCCAAAGACATGATTATCTTTGACCCCCTTGCTACCTGGAAAAAGACAAAGATTAAAGCAAATACCTACAAACTTCGTGAACTCCTCGTCCCAGTGTTCAAAAACGGCGACTGTGTCTATACTTCCCCAAGCGTCATGGAAATCCGTGACATCTGCCTGAAGGAACAGGATACGCTCTGGGATGAAACAAAGCGATTCGTAAATCCTCAGACCGTATATGTAGACCTTTCGGATGAGCTTTTCCGCACCAAATCCGAACTTCTGGAACAGATGAGTAAGGATTCGCTGGAAAAGAAATAAAGGACAGCTATTTTAGCCCAAAATTGCATTCCATATGCATAAATTTTTCCCCTCTTTCATAAACATAAGGTACAGAAAAACCGCCGTTATGCGGCTTTTTGTCCATAACTCTTATGAAAGGGGGGTCTTTATGTTCCGATATTCCTATGAAATACTGGTAAATAAACAAAACCGGCTGGACAAAGCCTTTGTGCCCCGTCCTCTCGTCCGCCCTGCTATCCCATTTGACGCATCCGCAGACGACCCAAAGCGCCTGCTGGAAGCAGACGCAGCACAGGCAGCTGAAGAACTATTTGCCTATGCCAAAGCTGCCGGGCTTTCCCTTTGGGGCATCTCAGGCTACCGCCCATACAGCCGGCAGGCAGAAATCTATCGCAATGCCGCCGATATCCGCTATGTAGCCCCACCCGGCGCCAGCGAACACCAGACCGGGCTCGCGCTGGATGTATCCTGTCCAAGAAATTCCCTTGAGCTTACCGAATCCTTCGCAGGTACCCCGGAAGGGCAATGGCTTTCCAAAAATGCCCATCTTCACGGCTTTATCCTGCGCTATCCCAGGGAAAAAGAAAAAATCACCGGGTATGCCTGGGAACCCTGGCATATCCGGTATGTCACAAAATCACTTTCCCTTTATCTCGCTCTTACAGGCCTGGCTCTGGAAGAATGGGTCACACTCCATTCTCCTATCAGAACAAGAACCTCTCCATAAGCAAACGGCTGGCTACTGCTCCATCTGCCGACCCATAAATCCTGCGGCACAGCGCGCCAGCACCTGCTCTGTCTCCCCAAGCCTGTGTCCTGGTTCTTTCCCCAGCAGAACCACAGAACCTATCGCATCGCCCTCACACAGAATCGGGCATATCACCTGCGGAATCCCTTCTTCCGTATCATCTCCCGTAACTTTCACAAATTTCTGGTCATCCCCGGCTGAAAGTACCTGCTCTCTTTCATGGATGACATGTTCCAGTTCCCGGCTGATAGGCTTCCCTACACTCTCTTTTTTCACTCCGCCGGCCGCAGCGATGACTTGATCTCTGTCCGTGATACAGATTCCATGACCGCTGGCCTGCGCCAAAGCCTCGGCATATTCTTTGGAAAAACTCCCCAGTTCCCCAATCGGGGAATATTTTTTCAGGATAATTTCTCCTTCCCGATCCGTAAAAATTTCAAGGGGAGCGCCCTCTTTAATCCTCAACGTGCGCCGGATTTCTTTCGGAATCACTACACGGCCAAGATCATCTATACGTCTTACAATTCCTGTCGCTTTCATAATATCTGTTCCTCCATCTCTACCATTTTTCTATCATACGATGCGGCAGAATCTCCCGAATGAGATTAACTTCCTGTGATGATAGTATTTGTAAATAGATGAAATTTATACAATATTAAAAAGCTTTACACGAAGTTCCCTCCAAAATGTACCACTTAAAACATGAAAAGGAAACGATACGCGGCATAAACCTTGTATCATCCCCTTTTCATTATTCTTTCATATTTTTCTGCTTTTAATAAGGATAGAAATTCCCGGCCGCATCTGTTACGCCGTCATCTCCAAACGTGTATTTCGCACCTGAGCTGTCTACCCAGTTCCCATTGCTGTCCTTTGTCACAGTAATATAATTTCCTTTATCATCATAAAATCCTGTAGCTTCACTGCTGTCCTTATACGGATAATAGTTGCCCGCATTATCCGTCACACCGCCGTCGCCAAAGTAATAGACCGTACCATACGCGTCTACCCAGTTCCCGTTTTTATCCTTTGTCACCGGAATATAGTTTCCGCTCTGGTCATAGAAACCGCTGGAATCCGTCCCTGTCGAAGGCTGCGGAGTGGTTCCTGAAGCGCCGCTATTTCCATCATTTGTATCGTTGTTATTATTGTTATTATTGTTATTATTGTTATTATTATTACTATCATTATTATTGTTACTGTTATCTGTACTATTTCCACCGGAAGAAGACGCATAGGTATACCAGTAGCCGTCGCTTCCCATAACGCCGTACTCCTGCATTTCGTAAGTCTTTCCATTGCTGTCAGACCATACGCCACCGGCATTCTTCGTAACCGTAATGGGATTCCCATTAGAATCATAGATCACCATAGATGTTCCTGTCTGGGTCGTACTTCCCTGCTCGGAGCCTGTCTGGCCTGTTGATGTGGTGTCTTTCTTTGGCCTTGAAGATTTCTTCAGAACTTTAAAGCTCTCAACTGCCGTCTTAACTGCTTCCAGAACCTCCTCATCTTCACTCTTTATCTGGCCCGTAACAGAATAGATATCTGTCGTAGTCACAATGTCATATCCTACAGAGTATTTATACTCTTCCTCTGCATCCAAGCATTTAATCGTTGTGCGATACTGTTCCATAGTTCCGGCACTTGATTTCCTGAATTCCGTAACCTCATAATTATCCGCATTTTTTCCCGACGCTGTAAGATTATCCAGTACCTCTTCCTTTGTAGCCGGCAGCTTCACCGAACCAACCTCGCTCCCCGATATATGGCTTACGGTAATAATCCCTTCCGGCGCTTCAAATACAAGCGTACCGTCTTTATCCTTCATATTTTTCCACGTATCATCCGGCAGGTTGATAGAAACTGACTTATCTTTAGACGTATACGTTTCTGTCTGTGAAACAGCCGTCCCCGTCTTCTCTTCTACCTCTGTATCTTCTTCCGTCACAGTCTCTGTAATCTGAACCGCAGCAGACTCTGACTCGGTCTCCTTCGCCTTCTTCTTACACCCAGACAAAAGCGCCGCCATCGACATGCCAAGCATCAGATAAACTGCATATTTTCTGAATTTTTTCATGTTCTTATCCCCTCCTAAACTACTTTATAGTTGCTGTACAGACACAAACTACTTCTCGATTATAGCATACTCAACACGCGATATCTACTCAAAGATGAAAACTTAAGTGAATCATAAGCAAATCAACGATTCTATGCGAGTTTCCAGGGGTTTTGGCTGCTAACCACTCACATTTATCAGGCTGTTTTATGACCTGTCCGAAGTTATAAAACAGCCTTTACCCGGTATTTTCCTTTTACCACGGCAGGCAGCCAGCCGCTTTTAATCTGCACCCATATACTACCATCCCAAGCAGTAACAGCTTTCTTAATCTCCACCACGCCGCCTTTTTTCAACTTAGCTTTATTCCCGGACAGGCGGCGGCACTTCTTCTTTGCCGATGCGGAAAGCTGCGTATACTTCACGTATCCCGCCTGCTGGGGCTTGGTGGAAACGCTGTCCCGGAGGGCAATGTCCTGTGTCAGTTTTACTTTCATGCCGGGTTTCAGCTCCCGTTTCTGTTCTGCGCTAAAGTACTCTTCTGCCCTCTGTTTAAACGTTGTCCACGTCCAGATTGTCTTATACCCATTGTTATGCACATATGGAGCCAGACAGGTCTTATTTACGATATCGTAATGGCGCAGTACATTTGTGGATGGGATGCCCTGTTCATGGCGGAGCTTCGCCACCGGCCACGCACACGCCTCCTGTGTCTCTTTCGTAAAGTACCATCTCTTATCTTCCGCGCTGGCTACATTCCTGTCGCACTTGCAGCACATTTCTATACTTATAGTATTGCTGTTCCGGGCTTCCAGGTGCTTCTGAGTGTAATATCCTGCAGTACCTACCGCCCAAGGCACGGCATCCAGGCTGCACCGCTGGTAAATAGTCCCGTCCCAGTAAATGTAGAAGTGCGCCCCGCATCCGTCCGATGCCAGGTCATGGGCCTGTCCCACTACCCCCAGGTAATGGACGGCAATATATTTTTTCTGGTTGCCCCAGCATGGGACGTTCCTGGAACTAATAGCGTTAATGATTTTATGTGTCATATGGTTCTCCTTTCCTGCTGCATTTTTCAGCATAAAAACACCGCCCATTTCTGAGCGGTAACTGTTTTAATTCTTGACATTTCTACAAGAGTCAGTTATGATAGTGGCAGCTAAGGAATGTGACGAAATTCCATAGGGTAAACGACCCCCCTCAGAGTGCCAGCTCTGAGGGGGGTCTTGCTCGTTACGGTGAGCCACTCCGTTTAGGCTGCCGCTGTCGGTCAGTCTCTACTCAGCCATTTGCATATGTAGTAGCTAACTACATTTGCTACAGTGGAGACAAGGAGTGTGACGAAAATTTCTTCCATGGGGTTCACCTCCCTTCTGCTGGAGGTTCAACAGCTTCTACAGCATATCATATTTTGTCATTTTCTGCCACTCTTTTATATTGCTACTCCTTCAGCTCCGACAACCCTGCCACTGATGTAAGCATCGACACTACGCCGCCAGTATAGAAGCAGATACCACATATACCCAGTCGACCTGCCCCATGGCCGCCGTCCCAATTCCTGCAACCGCCGCCTGAGCCACGGTCTTAACTGCCCTTATGCCTGCTGCCTGTACCCATCTTTCAAATTCTTTATTCTTCATAATTGCTCTCCTTTCTTGTCTGCCAGGTGCAAATCCTGGATTTCTTTATAAACAGCCCCCAGCGGACATCTGCTTTATAGTTATTCTAAAAATCCCTCCATACCAGGTAACCATTTCACTTACCTGGTATGGAGGAATCTTCCACGTTTCAATCTCTATTTCCATATAGTAATCGTTCCAAATATAACCAGCCCAAAGTTTCCAGCACAAAACAGTATTGTTTCGGAGCTTCCCCATAAATTTCTCCCAACCCGGATATTTCTTTGAAAAAAGGCTTGCTTTCACACCAAAAATGCGTAAGCTGTCACTCACAAGGCAAGCAGCCAATACAAAAAAATATCAAAATGAGAAAGGCGGACAACATTATGAAAACAGGTAGAATCACAGCAAAATTGAGGGACGCGGTTCCGGTATGCCTCATGGCAGAGGGCAAGGAAGTAAAACGGTACAAGAACATTGAACTGCCAGACAGTATCAAAGAAGTTGAACTCCTCGACTTCCATTTCAACGTACCTGCGGACGGCAAAATCACTTTTGAAATCCATTACGCATCCGGCATATGTGTTTACTGCTGTACCTTTATTGTATCCACAATAGACAGTTGCCCGATTCTTTTAATTGGCCGCTGGATTGCCAACGCCGCAGAGCCGAAACATAACATGACGATCAGAAGCAGAGGGACAACCGGAAGCTGCCAGGTCGTTCCCCATTTATCTGCAATCAGGAACTGGAACATCATCTTATTCAACGGCAACCCCAGTACACATCCGGTGACACATCCTAATACTGCATAGGTGGCCGCCTCTGCTGCAATCATCTTGTAGAGCTGCCCGGCTCCCATCCCAATGGAGCGCATTATGATGTTTTTGCAAAATAGCTAATCAGTACCACCGGCTAAGCCAGTGGTTTGTTTTTCGCCCTATAAGGGCTCGTTTCCGGCGCTGGAGTCTAAAGACTCACCGAAAAGTTCGCCAGCCGCAACGTCAGTTACCTGCTTAGCCCCTTGGGCTTATTTTTTCTTGCTTTTGTTTACCGGCTCACCCGTAAACGGGTCGATATACTCTTTCAATGACATCTGGTCATATTCCAAATCTTCCTTAAGTTGATTCCTGATATACTCTTCTATCTTTTTTGCATTTTTTCCTACCGTATCCACGTAGTATCCTCTGCACCAAAAGTGTCTATTGCCATACTTATATTTGAGGTTCGCATGTCTCTCAAATATCATCAGGGTACTTTTTCCCTTTAAGTACCCCACAAAATCTGATACACTCATCTTCGGCGGTATTTCTACCAGCATATGGACGTGATCTGGACAGATTTCTGCCTCGACTATATGCACTTCTTTGCGCTTGCATAACATGCTTAAAGTATTTGCTATGTCCTGTTTTAGTTCTCCATATATTATTTTCCTTCTATATTTCGGTGCAAAAACGATATGGTACTTACAATTCCACGTTGTGTGTGATAAACTATTATTGTCCATTTGGACTTCCTCCTTTGTTTGATAAAACGGTTGGCGAACCTGTTTTTATTATATCAAGGGAGGTTTTTTACACAACGCTAAAGCTATTCCAACCACCCGCAGAACAGGTGGTTTATTTGTTCTCCAAAGTTCCGTTTTTCGGATCAACGAAAAACTCCTCAATGGAGAACAGGGCCATGCCCTAACAACAAGGAGCCTGCACCTTGATTATGAGGTGCAGGCTTGCAAGTTTCAATCCACCACTTCTCTAATTTCCCTTTAGATGGAAATTGCGAAATAACAGTTTATAAAGTTTGGAATGACAAGCTTACACCGTTTCAACTGAACCACTTACACTGTTAACGCGAAATAGGGGGCGTTGAAACGAACTATACAAGACTTTTTGCATTATGACAATTCACTCTCTTCAATCATTTCATCAAAAATAGCTTCTTGTATTACCTTAACACACTCCTCTGGATTTTTCTTGATATCCTTTCCCCTAAAACGTATAACTTTCCATCCAAGATACTGAAGCTCTTTTTCCACTTTGTCATCCCTAGCCATATTTCTCTCAATTTTCTTTATCCAATATTCTCCTTTATCAGAATGGCTTAACCGAGTTTTTAAAGCATCCCAGTCCTTACCATGAAAAAATTCGCTGTCACAAAATACTGCTATTTTGTACCGCACCAGCGCAATATCCGGCTTACCAGGAAGTTTTTTATAATTTCCCATATATCTGTATCCTTCGCGCCATAAAGCTTTCCTTAATGCCAGTTCAATTGAAGTGTCCTTTGATTTGATATTCTGCATATTTTTACGTCGTTGTTCTTTTGTCAAGACATCCATGTTACCACCATATTTCCTGTTCTTCATTTCATCATTCATAGCAATATATTTAACATGTCTGTTTTAAATACATTATCACATTTTCTATCAAAAAAATAGTACAATACCCTTGATTACACAAGTTTTCTTATTCTGGTAGATTTTCCAGATACGACACTCACAATAAATTATCCTCTACACATTACAAATAGATATGTGTTTATTTAGATTGAGCCGCTCCACCGACAAAGCATTCCGATTTGCCTCTGGGTCTCGTACTCATTAACAATTATATACTATATAACAATTCCATTTATTCATCGTTAAAAAGGTATGCGATTTCAATTCTATTCATCTACTCTCCACCCTATTATAACAAATTTTTTGAGTAACGTAAAAAGACTGCAATTGGCAGTCTCAGCTAAAATACCTTTATTTCTGCGGATTTTCTCCGTACTCACCCCGTTAAATTGTATCAATCACGCAACTGCCTCATCCAAGATGTTCCCCTGCGAGAATCCCAGACGGTCAAGTGCTTCATACATTACCTTGATAACGATGGGCGGCGTATAAAAAGCGGTCAGCGTGGATTCCATAGCGGCACGGTATTCCTCGTCGGAAAGTTCCGCTTTCAGCTCCTTGTATTCGTTTGCCCATGCCGCATTTTTTTCATCAAACGCCATAGACAGACCGCCCCACCCCACATACTTTGCAAGGGTTTCCTGTTCTTCGGGCGTGGCAAGGCGGTTTTCTATCTGAAGGTCGTGGAGAAGACGGATTGCTGCCATATTGTTTCGGAACTTCTCTTTTGCACCGCCAACGCCTAACGCATCGTTGGCAATGCGGTAGTTGCGGCGTTCAGCGGAGAGGGCAGGGGCGGACGGTTTCGCCGTAACGGATGTTTCCCTCGGTTTCCCATGCTCTGGCTCGTCAAAGCGTATCTTCTCCACTACAATGTCATAGGGAAGCCCGTTCTCCACGGCAGGGTACTCCGCCACGGTTTCCGTGGTCGGCTCTGCGGGGGATTCTGATTTTTCTTCGGGCTGTGGTTCTTTTTCTGCCTGCTCCAAGAGCCTGCGGACATAGCCGACTTTCTCCACACGGTTTATCGGGAAGCCTACGTTGTTCTGAAATGTGACGTCACGCATGGAAACGTCGCCGCTGATTTTCCCGACGCTTTCAATGAGATAGCGGCGGTTGTCAATCATAAGCTCCTTGCCAATAAGGTCGGAATTATCCTGCTTTTCATCTGTTCCAGACAGGACAGGCTTTAACCCCTGTTTCCCCTCACGTTCCGCATATGATCGGGACAGCAGAGGTCTTTCTTACTTCCTTACAGATATCAAAGCCTGTCCCGTCCGGCAGCGTGATATCCAGCAGCAGAAGGTCATACTAGCCTGCCCGGAAGAATTGATATGCTTCCATTACGGTACGGGCATTATCTACCAGAAAACCATTTTTCTCAAGCGTGTATTTCAGGCCTTCAATCAGGCTTAAATCATCTTCTACATATAATATCTTTTTTTCATTCATTTTTTATCCATCACTCCGGATGCCTCCCACTATACCTTGACGGACGGAGTCCGCCCATACGGGCCTGCATTCACGAGTGCCCTTTGGGTATAAAAAGCAAAATTGCAATCTCCACAGCCAGCAAAACCAATAGAACATACAACAGTACTGACCAGGCGCAGGCGGCTCCCGCAAGCAGCAGCATCACCACCGGAACCACATACTCCCAGGGATGATGCCACAGGTCGCTTTCAATCTTCCAGCCACGGATGGGGTGAAACCATTCCAACAGCACCGCACTCTGCAGGGCAAAGAAAACAGCCCCGGCAATCATCAGGACAGTGATACCGCCGTTTTGTATCTGCCAGCTACAGAGGAATATCACGTCCGCCGCCATATTACAGGAAAAGATAAATAGGCAGTATGGGATGCAAAAGCGTCGCTTCTGTCCAGGCAGGAAACGGACTGCCTGCTCCAGGTCACGGTCGCAGGACAGCAGGATACAGATGGGCGTATTCAGGGATAAAACTGCAAAGCCTGCCAGGACAACGAACATCCCGGCCATTTCTCTTAAAAAATACGGCATTACAATGGCTGCAACCAGCCAAATCAGACCAATAATCCCACGAATATAAATATGACGCATTTTTTCCCTCCTTCATTGTTTACGGTTCGTAATTTATATAGGGAATATATTTATCTATCAAATCATAATCCTCTTTTGAGATCGTATATACTCCGTTGTCCGTCTGCTCAATAAAATATTTTCCCCCATCTTCATATAGAAATAGTCTGCATATCACATTTTCTTTACTGATAAAATCTGCATTGATAATGTTTTCCACACGAACCGGAGTACCTATCCCGCCGCTCTCTGCAGTGGGTTCTGTCTCTTCTAAAATGCTCAGAATGTTTTCCACATCATCTTTGCTGCTTATTACAATTGGACTGTCAGAGTTTCTTTTGAGAGAGATATTTTCCACTGCCCCTGCGTCTGGCAATTCAAGTTTATATGTGTCTAATTCATTCGCCTTTATAAAATCCGGGATGGCTGGCCTCCCTTTTTCCTCAAATTTCACATTATAAAACTTGTCTGTTTTTTCATCGTAAAGCAATGCATAGCCAAAATTACAGATTGGCAGATCCTGTTCTTCTACTGTTAATGTCTCATCCATTTGGCAGGGCCGGACAGTATACGCATCGGCAGAAACTCCAAAAACCGTATATTCAGGCACATATGTCGTCACCAGCATTTGTACGTCCGAAACTTTCAGGGAATATGCCTTATCATCTTTTATGTTCATATCCGTATAATGGGATACTGCTTCGTTTAAGCGATCCGCAAGCATTTGCCCTGCAGGCTTATTTTTTGTCAAAAGCCAAATACATACAGTTCCAACCAATACGATACCGATTATAATTAAAAATAATTTCTTTTTCATAAGCAGTGCTCCTTAAATTTATTGACATCTCTTTGTTTCTCTATGTATCCTGAAGCTGTCTCCATACATTGGAATGAATCGCAGTACTTCCCACATGCCGGATATCAACAGCGGCATTTCCGAAAAGCTGCTTCAATTCCAAAATTACATTTTCAGCATTTTTATCCCATTCCTCCTGATGGGATGAAAGCTCTACGCTTCCTCTTTTTAATCCTATCATTCTTCTCCCCAAGCAGCTTACAGCTCTGCCATATCCGTTGTACCAGTACGGCTATTCTGATAGGGCGATTCTGTAAATATCCGCCTGTTCTCCATCAATTTCAAAGCTGCGCTCATAGACTCCGCCATTCCGGGTGATTGTTTTAACCGAAGGTTCATTCTTCCTTTCCACAGAAAGATACAGTTCGTTCATCCCGGTCTTTTTGGCAACCTCCAATAACTGCCGCAGCATTTCCGTAGCAAAGCCTTTTCTTCTTTCTGATGGACGGACGCTGTAACCACAATGGCCGAGGTCCTTCAGAAAGTCGTTCAGTTCATGCCTTAAATCAATGATTCCCACGATTCTGTCCTGATCATCAACACCAAAGAATGTGTCTGTTATAACCCAATTCGGATTCACCGTTTCTTCTTTCGTGTTTGCATCTATGGTTCTGCACCATTCTGTATAATCATCCGTTTTATCAAATAATTCACTTCCGTTAATGACGGATTCCCCATGATCAAAAAATTCCTGTCTGAATTCGATGGCCTTTTCCTTCATTGCTTCTGTTGGTCTGACTAATTGAATCATTTTTCATACCCCCTTATTCGCTAAAATTTTATCAAATTTCTTCTCCGACAGGATTTCATGGGTTACAAGCTGCCCGTCATAGAAAAGGGAAAATGTCGTAAAGGGCGAAGGGGCATTCTGCGCATCCTCTCTGTTCTGGATATGTACGGACCGAAACACTGCGTTCCTGGCCTTTGCCATCTCCTCCAGTATCGGTACATACTTTGCCGTAAAAGGGCATTGATTTGTGTAATACAGCACAAATCCCTCCGGCATATCTTCATGCCTGCCCACGCTGTCCCGGAAGCAGGGAAAAGGTGCGCCCTCTCCAAAGGGCAGGTACATCAGCTCAAAATAGGGCTCTGCCGTATCCGCTGTCTGAAAGCCCTTATAGCCTATATATTTCGGGTCGGAAAGGAATCCCATCTTTTTTCTGGAGGACAGGATTACAAGCCCCTTTTTTCCTTTCGCTTTACTGTCTTCGATACATGCATCCAGCAGGAGGTTCGAGTATCCATGCCCCTTGAACTGCCCGGATACCCACAGGCAGTCAATGTACATATACCCTTGCGCCTCGATGGGCGCCCATGCGTATTCCGCGGGGATATACTCAATGAAGCATTTTCCCCGGACATTGCCTTTCAAGAATACAAGCCCTTCGTCCAGCCTGTCTTTCAGCCAGTTCTTTTTGGACATGACCTGAATATCCTTGTTATTGGAGATCGCACAGCAGATGTGCTCCTGATCAATATTTTCGTGTGTCAGTTTTACAAGTTCCATATTCTATTGCCTCCTTATCCTTCGATTTGCATTTCGGTATAAAATGCAACGTTTAGCCTAACCCCCCCTCCTTTATCCTGCAACGGGAATTTCACGCTTCTTTTTTTAGCTCTATAAAACTGTATATTCCCAAAATTATATATACGGGTACAACAATATATAATGTCAAATCAGCATATCCGTTTATACTCGAGAAGCAATAAGGCAAAGCGCAGACTGGCTGACGATCAAAAGGCGATAATCCCACATAAAAAGCAAGAAAACCCACTGCCGCAACCAGCGCTCCAATGATTCCGTATTTTTTAAGTCCACTGTTCAAACCCTTTTTCCTAAATCCCAAATCCCATGCAGGACATAATGTTCTTAAAAACAAATAGGCTGCCGCTCCTATGAACAAGAAATTTACCATAAGCGTAAAATAAACAGGCTCTATGTCCGCAACTTGAATATGGACGAAAAACGCGCTTGGAATACCTGTCATATCCATAAACGCAATGATCAAAGTCAAAACTGCTATATAAATAAACTCTCGCTTTTTCAAAGCACTCCCTCCAAATTTTTATCTTTTTCCTTTCCTGTTCCTGCAATAATACCTTATCGAACATTAGTAGTTCGATAAGTATGAATTACCAACACAAAGGCAAAAGAAATTATCTGTGCAGCCATGATCCTGACAATTTGTAATTCGTCTGCACCCTTTAATGAAACGACATGCAGCATATTTGCAGCAACGGTATTATTGAATAAATGGTCGCCAAGCCCTACCCATATATTTCCTGTTATGCGGTAAAGAAGCCCCCATTTGATTCCCATAATTCCGGCAAGGATTATATAACCGATACCCATAAGGACCATTGCCGCAAATGGCATTTCGCCATTCACATAGCTTCTGATCGGCATTACAATGTGCCAGATACCAAATAAAAATGCTGCAATAAAATTCGCCTGCATAAATGGCTTTGCTTCAGAGAACGTTTTAATAAACAGACCGCGAAAAACGCCTTCCTCCATCCAGACATTGATAATGTTAAACAGTACGCATAACAGAAAGAAAACAAAATCCGTATTTTTTATCTGCGAGCCAGTCAAAGAAAAGCTGCTGATGTATATTTCTAAATGTGCAGGATTGCCCTGCAGAATAAAAATTGCTAATTCCAACCCATATGAAATAGCAAAGCAGACGCTTCCCAATAACAAGCCTTTCAAAATACTGCCTGCAAAACTGTTTCGTTGAAATCCAATATCACTCCATGTAAAATTTGAGCCTTTTAATATCACGGCTAATATAATAATCCCAACAACTTTGTGGAACACATTTTCTCCAATAGCTGTTTTGTCTGTTTCAATTAGAAAGTATTCCACAAACCTTACAGACAAGCAAAGCATGAAGATTATTATGCATAAATTAGTTGGTTTGCATTTTATGTTTCTTTCCATATACAGCCACCTCAATCCACATCTAATTGAAATCAAAACAGGCCGCGCAGTATAAGAAGCAACCCTGCAAAAATCAGGATGAATTTTTCAACAGCTTCGGTCATTTCTTTTCCCCTTTCTGCCCTCTCTTTTTCTTAAAAACATAAAAGACAGTATTGATGATGCATAACAACACAAAAAGGCTCGTAAAATTAATCCAAATATCCCTATACGCTGTTTTCGCCAAAGGTTCCCGCAGTCCGCAGAACCAGACATAGGCGAACGCCAACAGCTGAGAGGGAATATATGCAATCAAATATCTGAGAGCCAAAGGCTTAACAGGCAGATTTGTACATAGCTCAAATGCAGCTATCCCAATCAGGAGGATCATAGCCCTGTCTAATTCATGCCAGTTACCGCTTGGGTCTTCATAAATACCATTACGAAGGTACAAAACGCTGTTCAACAATGTTATTACTGTATATATAATCGAGTAAATCGATACGATACGAATCCACTTTTTCTTATTCATTTTCTTCTCCAGGCTAAACAGTCCAAACGACCGAAGCTATTCCAACCACTTATCTCCATCTAATATTAATATCATTGGTGACTGTGTTTTCTTAATGTCACTGTTCCTCGCCGCAAATATGTCCCCATTTTACTGGTAATCAGGCACCCCGGCAGCTTTGCTGCCAGGGATTATCTTTTATAATTCAAAACCACCCGATGGCAACATCTATACCGAAACAGAAAGATTCGTGCCAGATTCCGATTTCAATGCTTCCCCGGTTTTCGTATAGATTACAGGTTCCATCTTAACAGCATCCGCTGTTTCTTCTACAGAGATGCCGTTGTCTGCACCAGTCTGAACCGAATCGGTCTTCCCGTCCAATGCAGCCTTTCCACTTTCGCTGACGCTTACGGTATCCGTATCCCCATTCCGGCTTTCCGCTATCCTCTTTTCCTGCTCCTCGCGCTCCTCCTTGCGCTTCCTGATGGCGTTTTCCTGCTCCGTCTTCGCTTTTTCCCTTGCCTCCTTTGCGTCTTCCTTCATTCCTTTTTCTGCCTTCTTTTGATAGTCCTCCGCTTTATCTGCAAATTCGCCGGCATATCCCATTGCCCGCTCCATAACGGCTGTATCACCTCTCCGTTCTGCATCTTTATAGACGCTGAAGGGCGTATTCAACAGCTTCATATTCATACTTGCCCCTGCAAGACCTTCCATTGTTTTCGTATGCATAATTGTCCCTCCTGGCATTTTTTCTGATATAATCCTTTTAAGAAACTCAAATGATGCCGCCATTCCAAAAATACCGGAAAACAGTGCGCATTTGCCACTATCTCCCGGTAATGATACCACACTAAAAATCTGAATCCCTTTTATTCTGATACAGAAGCATTCTGCCGCCTGTATGTATCATTGTCTTTCTGTCTTAACTCGTTTTCTACCTGCGCCAGCTTTTTCTCCAACTCCCGGATTTTGTTTTCCTTATTATCGCCGGAAGCCGACTGGATCTGCTGTTCCAGCTGCTGCTTTTTCTCTTTCAGCTTCTTGATTTCCCTGTCAACCTTATCCGTATTTGTGACACATTTCTCCACCGGCTTTCCCTGGCTGTCTCCGCCTACCTTATCGGACGGCAGTCCGCCCGCCCCGTCAGGGGCCTGCATTGCGGGATGCCCGGATGGGTATACCTTCGGTGCTTTGCCATCTTCGCTTTCCTCGGAACGGTCATCCTTTCCATTTGCATGGCCAGCTTTCGGATCGTCAAAAAAGATTTTCCGGTTGCCGTTCTCGTCCTGGCCTACCCGGTACAGTCCCATAGGCTTTCGCCCCGATTTTTCACTGCTGATATATTCATCCCGTGGTTCGGATAACTTACCAGCATTTTTTCCCTCAGCAGCTTTCTCTGCTTCCTTTGCCTTTTCATCCCTCTCAGGAGCCTGTTTTTCCTTTACCCTCTCTGCGTAATCGGCACCGGAATGATCATAGCTTCCATGAATCTGCATTGTCATAAGCATGTTCCTCCTTCAAATTGATATTGTCAGGAAACTTCTTTGCAGCTGCTTGCCGCCGCAGACAGCTTCCTTTTTCTTTTTTCGGTTATAGAAGGTAACATTTTAATCCATTTGCTGTGTGCTGCTTTCTGGATGCTGTGGAATGATCAGCAGCACATGGAGGACAAATACATTCTCCTGTGTCTCTATACTCATGGCGCCGCCATATTTTTCAGCCACTTTTTTTACATTCGACAGACCTGTCCCTTTTTTGAACGCTCCTTTTCCATGGAAGCTGTTTTGGGTTTCTATCATAAGGAAATCCCCTTGGATCCGCCCGGACACACGGATATACTTTTCCATACCGGCATCCAGACTTTTTACTGCATGGATTGCATTATCCAGCGCATTTGACAGGACAATACAGATATCAATATCTCTAATGCCACACGGATATGGCAGAAGCAGGGAACAGTCCACATCGCTCCCCATGCTTTTTGCAATCCCCAGTTTGTTCCCCACCAGAATATCCACGACCGGGTTGCTAGTACTGCAGGGAAATGACATTTTTTCCGCCATATCGTCCAGATCCTCGATATAAGTTACGGCTTCCTCCAGTTTTCCATTCTGCAGGAGCTTTTTTACCACTGCGATGTGGTTCCTGATGTCATGGCGAAAGGACTTTGTTTCATCGTAACGGGTTTTCGCTTCCTCCACATACTGGTTCAGGGAATGTTCCTGCTGCTCCAGCAGTGATAATTCCGTGCCTAGACGAAAACTCTGCTGCAGCTTCTTATAGAAAAACAGGATGCAGAACAGGCTGGCAAGTCCCAGAAAATACATGGCCAGCATCTGCCCATGACTGAAAAAGTGTCCCGCAGGCCCTTTGTCCACCAGAATCTCAAACTGGAAGTCATATTCAATCGCATTGATATAGTTACTCATAATAAATATCATCAGAATCGGAACAAAAATTAGAAACATCCGCTGCATTCCCATTGTGATATCAGGAGCATCCGCAGGACACAGGGCATCCATGGAAAAATAGCGGTATACGATATAATAGCAAAACCCGCTCAGCAAAAAGGATGCCGCCTCGCAGATCAGCATGGCCGCAATATTGCCTGTCTCATGGAAAAAAGCAGGCAGCCACGGGTATGGAAGGCTCATCAGTGAGTTCACGATTCCGCTACAGAGCAACATGATTTCCGTTGTCAAAGTCGCATACAGAAAGGAAGCCTTAAAATTCGCATGGCAGGCAAAACCCATGCATATCGAAATCAATAAGACAAACACCACAAAACTAACAATCGTGCCGCCCGGAATAAACTCGCCCGCAATCACTGCACCTACTGCAAACAGGAAATAAAAAGGAGGCCACATTTTCTTTTTCAAAATTTTTGCCAAAAAATAAATCTGGAAAGACGTTTCAATCACGCCCATAATGTATATATTGAAAAAATCTAAATACTCAGCCATGTTACCTGCCCCCATATGTAAAAGCACTGTAACTGTTCCGTAGCTACACAGTTACAGGCAAAAATCCATTTTAAATTGCCTCCGGCAATGGGATTTTTGCACTCCTGAATCACCTTCTTACGGTCTGCGCAGTAAATGCGCAGACCTGCCAGATAACCGCAAAGTTCTTATATGTTCTTCATATACTGCAAAACTACACCGGAAAACTCCCTACTCCGCAGCCGTGATACGGGAACCTCTTTGCCGTTATCCAGATAGGCAGTCCCGTTTTTATATCCTTTTAAATGCTTCAGGTTGATGAGATAGCTCCTGTGGCATCGAAAAAAATGGCTGCCCAGCTTCGTTTCCAGATTTTCGATCCGCTCATAATAATCAACAACCTCGCCGGAAGCCAGGCTCAGATATATTTTTCGGTCTATGACCTCGCAAAAAGCAATCTCATCCTTTGGGATGATGCGCCCTTCATATCCCTTTTGAACCAGCAGGCTGTCCTCGCTGGCGTTTTGCATAGAAGCAAAGAGGCGCTCCATGGTCTTCTCAAATTGTTTTTCTTCCACCGGCTTGACCAGATAATCGTAGGCCTGCACCTCGAAAGACTGGAATACCATCTCTTTCAGTACTGTGATAAAAAGCAGGAATCCCCGGAACTTAGAAGCCCTCAGCTTCCTTGCCGTTTCCATGCCGTCCATACCCTTCATCTGGATATCCAGAAACAGGATGTCAATCTGCCCGTCGTAGCTTAGCAGCTCTTCACCACTTGAAAATGTCCGAAAATAAATCTCCCTGTTCTTTTTACGGAAAAAATCGGAGGCCATTGCCCTTATATGATCGGACATACGTTTTTCATCATCACAAATTGCAATATGAATCAATGCGCCACCTCCTCGTCATTATATCATGAATCTGCGATTCATGATTGCCATTCGCCGCTCGCTGAATGAACAAGCTCATTCTTCTCGCTAACGCTTATTATATCGTCAGCGGCAAAAATTTATATTTTGCCGCTGTCATAAACAGACATTTTATTATAGCCTGCTAAAAACAGCAAAACAATTTAATTGCTGTGAAATGTTTATCTGTTGCCGCGAAATGCTGTATAAAAATTTGCCGAAACATCGGCCAACCAAAGAGATTCCCCTTCGTATTTTTGAACTTGAAGCACTGCCTGTTTTGATAATTCCTCTTCACGTTCCTGTTCCATAAATAATTCTTTTAGGTTTTCTGAATCTAAAGCTACTTTCAAAACCTGTATTGCATATTCAGAAATATTATCCCACCCACTATACAAATTTCTTACCACACAATCAATCTGCTGGTAACTTAAAGGCTCTCCCATTCTTTCTTATTCACTCAAGATACCAATAATATCAGACAAATCCTTCTTGCAGTGTCTCCCGGACATTAATTTCATGGCCGATGATGATGTTATGACTGCATCGATATCGTAGGTCATTTCACAGAACCCATAATTGGCAAGAATTGCCGCACCTCCAACTAACACAATCTCAGCAGGCGTATTTTTTCCATTTCTCTTCCGAAACTCTTTTGCCAGTTCCTTCAAATAATAGTCCAGATTTTCTTTGGTAAAATCTTTCTCCACAGACATTCCTTATCTCACCTAAAACATTCTGTCAAAAGTTCTTCCATTGTCACATGGAGCGTCCTCGCTAATTTATATATTGTTTCTGCCGTACATTTTTCAATCCTGGTTTTTCCTTTCACAATAACAAGGGTTCTCATTCCTAAAAATTCGCCGCAAAGTTCACCACAATATATTTGCTGTTTTTGCAATTCATACCACAATATATTGTATTAGATTATCGCATAAAAGGACTTTTTCAGTGCCCTCTATTTTACTGGCTTTCCAGTAATTTTTAACTGCCCTATATCTACGTCTTTTCAACTGCATCCCCCAAATTTTATTTTGGGGTAAATTCATTTTGCTTTTTAAAATTTCTTGTTGCATATTTTTCAAATTTGGGGGATATTGGGGGATAAAATTCTTCCCCCAAAAATTTCTAAGCTTTTTTCTTACGATTTCTTTGCACAACCGCACTCTTAAACGCCTTCATCATCGCTGGCGACAATTCCCCACAATCTTCATCAAAGTTAATTGGGCTTTTTTTCGCCTCTTCAACCTCTTTTAATTGTTCTTCCGTAGGTTTTTGTCCACTTTCAATAATTAATGTTCTGGTCATAATAAAGCTCCTTTTCTGCACTCGTTGCAAGTCTAGCTGAAATTAATCGAATCGTTTCCTTTCGTTCTGTAAATACTACAAACAGTACATCGCCGACTTTCCCTATTGCAATATATCTATCCTCATCAACACTATGCTCAAAATCAAACATTTCAATGTAATAAGGATCATCAAAAACATATGCTGCCGTTTCAAAAGAAATTTTATGTTTTTCCTTATTAATAATGTTTTTTTCTTCGTCCCACTCAAATTTCATTTCTGACCGTTCCTCTTAGATTATTCTATGTTAACAGTATACCATTAAATAGCCAATCTATCAATTACGTTATCCCTAATCTCTTTCTAAGTCTTAATACAGGAAATACCAAAAACCCTTGTAAATGGCATTTCCACACCACTTACAAGGACTCTTTCTAAAACACTAGTATAATTGAATGTTAAAAAATAATCCTCTGTATCTTGTATAAAACATGTCTTTCGCGGATATGCCTTATTTAAGCGGATTTGTTTTGCCCATTTCCATACATAATGATTCAGCTTTTCAATAAAAGCTTTTATGGAAAAAGTTCCAAATCATCTAACTTACATCTGATGCACCAACAACCAATGCAAAATATCTTCATATTGTTTCCTGTCCGCTGCTACATCTAATATTAAATCTGATAATTCTTCCTGCGTGTATTCCATCTCATAACCGTTTAATGCCAAAAAGACTAACATGGCATGGCACCCCAGCCTTTTATTACCATCTATCATTGCATGATTTTTAACCAGTCCTTAAGTTTACTCACGGTTTTATGCGGGTTTTCAGGGATTTTTGTTGCTAACGTGTTGCTAACCGTTCACATTTATCCGACTGCTTTATGGCTTATCCGAAGTTATAAAGCAGTCTTTTCATTTTAGCCATTGACCTGAATCCCGCTGCTCCCGGTATTATTACAGCAGCATATTTCCTTAAATAACCCATCAAAAAAGAGCGGTGGCAAGCCCGCCCTCTTCTATTCCTTATTCAGTTTTTTCTTTTTTAGGAGTGTCCGAAAGTTCGTTTACTTTTTTCTTCGCTTCATCCAAATCTTTACAGCCATCCAGAATCATTGAAATCATCTTTATAATTTTGTCAAATTGTTTGTCTGTCATAACCTCTACCATATCCTTTCCTCCATTCTTCACCAGATTCGCTTGCCCTTATCTGATAATACTATTGTAGCATATTTAAACTATCCCGTCAAGCATTTTTAAACTATTCTTTTGATATTTTTTCATCAACACACATTTCTATAAATGCAGACAAGGACATTCCAGCCGCCTTTGCCGCCGCTTGATACTCTGCTTTCTTCCCCTTTCCTGCCATAACAGTAATTCTATCATATTTCTCTTTCTGATATTCATTCACATAAGCAAACGCCGCTTTTTTATCCGCAAATGCCACTCCATCACCTCCTGCCTGATTCCATATTACCATTCAAAAGAAAAAATTTCAAGCATTTTTAAACTTTTTTATAAATATGTGTTGACAGCATATTTAAACTATGCTAATATAGACTTATCAAAGGAACGGAGGATATGAGAAATGAAAAGATATTACATGACTGCTGAAAGTGCAGATGATGAATTGTACGAACATCAGGGAAATATAAGAGGAGCAAGGTCAATCGCTCAAAGACTTGCAAACGACAGAAACGAAACAGTTTTTATAAACGATGTGGAAACAGAAGATATTGTTGATTGCGTGTGGTCAGATTAACCGCACCACCCACCCGGCGGGGTTGCTCCGGGAGAAAGAAGGAAAGATGTATTATACTGATTGCGAAATATTGTATTATAACAAGAGAAAGCCTCCTAAGCAGAGGACTTTTCATAAAAATATTAATGATTTATTCAAGGAAGAAGGACGGATTGAATATATCGGCAAGAAAATCATCCCATCATGGTTGGGAATTAAAAATGTAACTATAACCAAAGAAAAATAAATCCCGTCCCTGACGGGCAATGCAGGGAGAAAGTGAGAAGGATATGTTAGAAAGCAGAAATTCTTATGGATATGGATATATCGGAAGTAACGAAAAAGGGTTCGAGTGGTTGCTGATTTATGGCGAACAATTTCATCAGAGGATCAAAAGCGGATATGTTTACAGGACAGAACAGCAGGCATTGAGAGAGGGAAACAAATTCGTTGAAGAAACTGTAAAAAAGAAATGGCCGAAAGATTACTACGATGAAACAAAGTTGAACTTAAGCGCAGTATCCTCTACACCATTACATTTTGGATATTGAAGAACAGGCGGCAGGATAACACCTACCGCCATTTTTCATCTATGCTGCCTGAACCCGGTACTTCCCTTTCACCACAACAGGCAGCCAGCCTGATTTAATCTGAATCCAGATACTCCCATTCCAGGCGGTAGTGGCTTTCTTAACCTTCACCACATTGCCCTTTTTCAGTTTGGCTTTATTCCCGGACAGGCGGCGGCACTTTTTCTTTGCGGATGCGGAGAGCTGTGTATACTTCACATACCCCGCCTGCTGGGACTTGGTGGAAACCCCGTCCCGGATGGCGATATCCTGTGTCAGTTTCACTTTCATCCCGGCTTTCAGCTTCGGCGGCTTTTCTACATCCGTACCGTACTGAATCCAAACATAGCCGTCTATGCTGGAGTAATTCCGGGTATAGGATTTCTCTGCCACACATCCCCCATTGGCTTCTACGCTGTTTATTGCACCTGATGAAGTATTCCCTTCGTTCGTGTAAATCATGGTATCTGTTACTTTCATGACCCTGCCAATATGTGCGCCGTTACGGAAAATCACTAGGGCGCCTTTCTTTGGCGTTGTGTGCCATGTCCCCTTTGCTTTGGAATGGTTCTTCACGCTATTGCAGTTATAGAACCCGCTCCCCATAATCTCCAGAGCCTTTGCCAGACCGAATATCTTGACATTAATCCAGAACTGATATACTGCACACCAAGGCTGTCCCTGGCATCCCATCAGCCCCCAGCCGTTGACATCACGGGCGTACTTGGTGTAGTTGTTATATCCAGCGTTTCCTGCCTTACTGTCCAGGTTTGCATTACTGGCTTTCTCAAGGTAACCGATTTGGTCACTCATCAATTTTTCTATCTTTTCCCACGCACCCATAGTTTCTTCCTCCTCCATGACTTTTCCTGTCTTAACATAAGTGTCGTAAAATTTCTGTCCCCTAGACGCTCTGGATGCCCGCATTGACTCGCCAGTATCAGCAGGACATTCAAACTTTGTCAGGACAATATCTGATGCTTCCCGGATGCTCCTGGTGGTTTTCAATACCTTCAAAACGTCAGGGTAATTGTCTGCCAGCTCCGACAGCAGGTATTCTGTCTGCATATCCTCATCCGCAACAGACACGCCTTTTCTTTTCGCAAGGTTCCAAAGTCCCGCTTTCCGCGCGGGGCTTGTCCACTGAGCCAGACCATAGCCGTATTGTTTTCCCGGAAGCGGATGCAGAAACTGCTCACAGCTCAGTTTTCCAGTATCAATAGCTTCAGTATACGATTCATCACTATATGTCTTTCCATTTTCCTTCAGCCGCCGCAGGCACAGATATTCCACACGGTTTGCATAGAAACCGTCTGATTCTGCTTCCAGATTTGCGATTAAGCCACACGCTCCATACGGTGTCATACCTACGGCAGTGAATTTTCTGTATGCCTGCTTTTCTGCCTTAATATTTATTGCCATATGCTTTTTCCTTTCTGCTACATTTTGCAACGCAAAAACACCGCCTATTTCTAGACGGTGTAATTATTTTTTTGTTATAGTTATCCAACACTTTTGTATGACCTGCAAATAATTTCAACTTCATCACATGTCACTATTTCTGTTCGCAAATTCATTAGCGTTTTTCTTGAGCAATAGCCATTATCTTTTGCAGGGGAAAGCGAAACTTCCCTTGCTTTTTATTTCATTTTCTCAAAATCTTTAAAAGAATACCGCTTCTCTTCATATCATGATTCTCTTAAAATCTTACAACTTCTCTCGTTTTCCACTTGACTTCCACGTTATAACGTGGTATAATTTAAACATAGAAAGGAGGTGACAGGAAATGGAGAACAAAATAAACGAGCTGAAAAAAGTGATTACCGCACTCATCCAGCTCGCACTCGAAATTGGAACTCTCTTAGCCGTAATCAAAATGATTATTGAGAGTCTCCAATAAGAGATGGGGAGGGAAGCCTCCCCAAATAGAATATAGCACATCTCCATTATCCATGCAACATGAAAAAAACTGCAAAAAGCCTGATTGCCCTTATAATTTCAATTATCTGGCTAATTATTATCGTTGTTGGTTTGGTATTGCTATTCACATAAGGAGGATGACATGAATTTAAAACAAATACGCAATCAACAAAGTTTATCCATCCGGGCACTCTCCGAACTGTCCGCCGTTCCAGTCCGCACGATTGAGGACATTGAACGGTTCAACCGATGCAAAGTCGATACTGCTATTAAACTAGCCGATGCGCTCAATGTTACACTTGATGAACTTTGCAGAGATAGGGTGGCTGAATAGCCATCCTATCTCTTGCTTTTTACTCTTGGAAAACGCCTTTTACATACTGTATTTCCGCAATACGAAAAAGACATCTATCTCTGCATAGATGTCAAAATCTTAAACTTTAATCCCCATTTTCCTTTTTTGCAAATAAGTATCCACTGAGCGTAAATAAAAGCGTCTTTATAATCTCTATAACATTATTAGCCACTCCATCCGCTCCTACACCAGCTTTAAAATTCAGATAAGTCTCTACAAGATAAATCAATACTAGTATTCCCAAGCAGACCTGAATTAAATTAAAAGCTGTAAAATATCTCTTCTCTTTTCTGTCCTTATCCTTCTCAGCAACTTCCAGCTTTCGTTCTTCTAATTTATCCTGCACCTCCTGCGACTGTCTAGATGAAGAATCTAACGGCTGGTCTTCCTCTGTCTCTGCCTGACCAAACAGATAATCCTGGTCGTTTTCATTCATTGAACGAAAGCCTCCTCATTCTTTATATCTTCGTCAGTTAAAAAGGCCTGCCCAGCTTTTGCCGCTTTGTACCATGCTGTATCCTGCTTATGGGTCATTTCAGAAAGCCTTATGCCATCATACCCTCCATACTTTCTCCAGGTATAATCCATGACATCCTTAAATATTGCTGACGAATCTTCGTTCACAACATATATATTTCCATCCGCTTCTTTTGCAAGATTTCTAATAACATTTGCCCCATAATTTTTATAAGTGTCGTACACGTCACGTAGAACCGGACCATACCGCCATACTTCAAATCGCTCAGGGAACAGAGAGCGTCCGGTGCGTTTGTAATACTCCTTGTATACAATATATATAAGTTTTTGGAGCTTCATAGGTGTGATATCAATGCCATCCGACATCGCTCTTTTCAAAATCGTGTTTCCTACACTCAACGCAGATACCATGAAATCGCCTCCTATCCATTCTCTTTAGTTCTAATTATTTTCATAATACCAGATTTTATTCTTTCTGTCAACATTATTGTAGAACTTATGTTTGTACAATATGAAACAGCTAGGCAAAGCCAATCAAATATAGGCGTTCCCGCCCCTACTTCTCTAACTCTGGCAACCCTGCCACTGATGTAAGCATCGACACTACACCTGCCAGTATAGAAGCAGATACCACATATACCCAGTCAACCTGCCCCATCACTGCTGCCGTTCCGATTCCCGCTACCGCTGCCTGAGCCACGGTCTTAACTGCCCTTATGCCTGCTGCCTGTACCCATTTTTCAAAGTTTTTATTCTTCATAATTGTTCCCCTTTCTGCGCCAGGTGTAAATCCTGGATTTCCTTATACATCTTTGTTACCATCCCATTGCCGCCCAGTTCATGGTATGCCTCATACATTTCCACGAAGTTCTCATACGCGTAGGAAGGGATGCTCCCCAGCTTCATGTACTTGTCGTGGTAGTCGATGAGCTGCACGCGCAACAGGAGCATCGTGCCCGTGCTGTTTGCATCCCTGTCGCGCTTCTGTCGTTTCAGAATCCATACGATGTAGCCCAGTATAACAGGCAGAGCAACGGTATATGTCTGTAATAAAACTGCTCCCACTTTTTCTCCTTTCCCCGGCGCTGTGCCGGAATAAAAAACAGCACCCAGAAAATGAGTGACGTGATACGTTTTTATTAGTTTTGATAACGTTTTTATTGATTTCGTTCCGTTTTCAGTACAGATAAAACACTTCTCTGTCCTTACGGTTTATCCCTGATTCGCACGTCACACCCTCCCTGTCAATCAACTAAACAC
>NZ_CALPCM010000013.1:0-70120 GCF_943193015.1 Hominisplanchenecus murintestinalis | reverse complement strand
CCGGCAGCGTAACGATAGGGGAGGGGGCTGTCGTAACAATTATGCCTGACGCATCCCTGACAATAGACAACGGCGGCGCTCTTACGAATCATGGAGAAATAGAAGGAGAGGGAGTGTTTACGATAAACGGTTCGCTTTCTGGAACCGGGACTTTGGGAGAAGGAATACAGATGACATTTCTCCTGACAGGAGATATGGTGGCAGACGTGGGCGATGCTGTTTACAGTGCAGAGCCTATCGTGCCTGAACCGGAAGTCTCCATAATGTTAGGCGAAAAGAAAACCACATTTGAAAAAGATGTAGATTTTATATATAGCTATGTGAACAACACGAACCCTGGTACGGCAGACGTTACGGTTACGCCGAAAGAGGGAGGAAAACTGCTGGGCGAAGCCGTAACGAAGCGTTTTACAATTGGGAAAGCCGGCCAGACAGCTCCATCAGCGTGTAACCTGACATTTACGGAAAATAAAGATAAGCAGACATTTACGGCAGCAATAGAAAGGACAGAGGGTGCGGAATACAGTTTTGACGGGGAGACATGGACAGATGGGAATACAAAGAGCGACTGCCAGCCGAATACGGCATATACGGCATATGTGCGGATGAAAGAAACGGATACGCATTTCGCCAGTGATGTTGTGAAAGCAACATTGAAATCACCAGAATTAAAGAAAAATGGGGGGAATACGGGAAATGAGGGAGGTACGGAAAAGCCCGGCGGAACAGAGAATCATCTGCCCGCTCCGGAAATTCTAAAGCTGAGAGCTGCTGCCGGAAAAAAGGGCGTATCTGTGCAGATAACAGTAAACCCTGTTGCGGGCGCGGATCGATATGAGATTTACCGTATATCCGGGAAGAAAACCACATTGGTTACAACGACATTGCCGGGAAAAACCCAAATCCGGGATGAAAAGCCTGTACAGAGCGCAAAATACTATGCGGTATCGGTATCTAAAGATGGCAGTCTGAAAAGCGCAGCCGGGAAAGTAAAGGCTCTCAAGCTTGCCAAAGGAACGAAGATAAAAAAAGTTTCGTCCACATCCAGGGGAATAAAAATTATATGGAAGAGAGGAAAAAGTGTAAAAAAATACGTGATCTACCGTTCAACAAAGAAAAATTCCGGCTATGTGAGAGTGAAAACCCTTGGAAAGAAAAAATTAAGTTATGTTGATAAGAAAGCAAAGAAAGGCAAAAAATATTATTATAGAATAGCTGTGGTCACAAAATCGAATCCAAGCCTAATGAGCACAGCATCTAAGCGTGCAAAATGCCTTTTTTAAATTCTAGTTTTCCCCTGTTTCACGCCTGCGGTATTCTGCAGGCGTTGTTCCCGTATATTTCTTAAATTTTTTATGAAAATAATCTACCCCACGGTAACCGACTTTGCCGGCAATCTCGTAGTTCTTGAGATTTTCCTGGACAAGCAGCTGTTTAGCCGCCCCGATACGCACTTGATCCAGATAAGCATTAAAGCCGATGCCTGTTGTCTTCCTGAAAAGTTTACCCAGATAGGAGCTGTTATAACCAAAAATGGGCGCCAGGATTTCCAGCGACAGGCGTTGGTCGTAATTTTGCTGAATATAGTAAAGAACCTCATCCATTACATTTTCACCGGTAAAGCAGCCGACAGAGTTTGTCCACAGTTCAAACTGTTCCGCTAAAAACTGCATGATTTCATTAAGGGAAGATTTGTTTTCCAGCAGCTCGGCAGCTGCGGCATTGGACAGAAAAGGAATTTTCATGCGCGAGGGCAGCAGCAGGATTTTCTTCTTTATCATAATATAGATGTTAGCCAGCAGGTGCCTGGCAGCAGGAAGTCCGGCGCCGGAATCCCGCAAGGCAGCGCCCAGATCTTTTAGTGCCCGGGCAGTCATTGTACGGTTATGGGATTGGATATAATGAAAAAAACGTTCCGCATATATGGCGGCCGCTTCGTGGGCGAGAGCCATTTTCAATTCATCTGTACTGACAGGTTTGCTCAGACAGAAACTGATGCCGCAGCGTTTTGCAGCCTGTTTTTGTTCAGCGTTAGAAATTTCACTCAGCAGAATGACTTTTCCGGTAAATCCCCGGGCGGAGCTTTCCCTTATGACTTCTATGCCGTTCTTTTGGGGCATACGAATATCCAGAAGCACGATATCAGGTTTCTCATTCAGAATCTTTTCCAGCGCATCTGCGCCGTCCGCTGCCGTCTGGCAGATAGAAAATCCTAATCTCTCCCAGTCAATCATAGATTTTAAGTTATTCAATACGATTTGGTTATCGTCTGCAATCAGTACATTCATGCGTTTTCCTCACCTAAATTATGTAATGCCGATGTCAAAAGGGTCTCTGTGCTATTTTGTAATCAGGATGCGGGGATGAAAGCGCTATAGTTTATAATATCGCCTTTAATAGTATAAACCATATTTGCGTTTGTATGCAATGGAAAATTATAACTTTTAGCAGTGCTTATTGGCTTTTGCGTTATAATTTACCATAACTGTTATTCTTCAAATTGCGGTTACTATCTGTTTTCCGTAGATGCGAGCCTATGGACAGCATAGAGAAACTGTAGTAAAATAAAAAAAACCACGATTGCCGGGGAACTTCCCCGCACATCAGAAAAAGGAGGTATTCTGCACAGGATGCCGTTGATGAATGAGATACCGGAGAGTTTCTGGAGCCTTTTCCGTTCCTACAACCGTGAGACGTATATAGAAGCTCTGCTGAAAATTAATGAAGAATATCAATACAATAATTATTTCCTAAGCCGTGAAGTTTGCATACAGGTCATTGGGAATTATTTTTCTGAACGTAAATACAGCATTATGAAAGAGGAACAGGAGACGGATGCGGATGTGCTGGAGCCTCCGGCGACCCGTATCCTGAACTGGCTGCTGCGTACGAAGTGGCTGAGGAGGCTTGAAGATTATAGCAGCGGCGTGACAAATATCGTAATCCCAGACTACTCAGCTGTGTTTATTGATGCGTTTGAACGCCTTTCCGGGGAGGAAGAGGATACGGAAGTCTACATTCAGAATATCTATGCAATTCTTTTTTCTTACAAGACAGATCCCAGAAAAAATGAAAGGCTGCTGAATACAGCGCTGGTGAATACGAAGAGGCTGAATAAGGCTCTGCAGGACATGCTTCACAATATGGATAAATTTTTTGCAAGCCTTCTGGAAAAAGATGTATACAGCGACTTGCTGAAAGAACACCTGGAAGGATATGTGGAGGAAATTGTCAGAAAGAAATACCACATACTGAAAACTACGGATAATTTTTATATTTATAAGATGAGCATTAAAAGCTGGCTGCAGGAAATCCGGGAAAGCCAGGCGGAAGAAGCGGAAAGTGCATTAACGGACACAGGACAGGAGACGCCGGAACTTGCGGCGAGGATGCGCTTGGAGATACAGAGGCGTACGGAAGTTTTGGATTTGGTTAATCAGATTGAGCGGGGATTTGACGATATTGAGCATAGGATTGCAAATATGGACAGGGAGCATACCCGGTATGTACGCGCTACGGTGACAAGGCTCAACTATCTTCTGAGCCGGGAAGAAGATATGCGGGGGCTGATAGTGCAGATTTTAAACGGAATCGCTGCGCGTCCCGAAGAACGCCTGAAGGCGGCGGCTGAAAAAATGAATTTTTCATATTTGAATGTCTTGTCGGAGAAATCTTTGTACAAACGGCGGAAGGGAAAAAGGTCGTTTTTGGAGGATATGGAGCCTGAGGAAGAGACGCAGGAGTTGTCCAGGGAGGACGTGCTGAAAATGAACCGCATGAATAACCGTTACAGCAAACGGCAGATTGAGCAGTTTATCGAGGCGCATATGGATGGAGGGCAGGCTGTGGTAGGAAAAGGTTTTGTCCAAAATGATGAAGAATTTGAGAAGCTGATCCTTGCCTATGATTACGCGTCAAAGAAGGGAAGCAGATATCAGGTTGCCGAAGAGAGTATGGAGCCGGTGGAGGACGGACGGTACAGCTATCCGGGACTGGTGTTTAAAAGGAGGCCGCAGAGATGATAGAATATTATGATAATCTGACACCCGAGGAGCAGGAAGAGGTCAGCGGGGCAATCCAGCTTCTCTACAGGCAGACCTTTGTACTGGAGAGGAAGTATGACAGACGTACAGGAAGGATGCAGTTTAATAAGGAGTTCCGGGCGTGCAGCAAGCACCTGGCATTTATCCGCAGATATTTTGAAATCAGCGGAATTACCGTACAGGAAAACAGCCGGACAGGGATTATCTATCTGCAGGGTGAAACGCTTCTTGGGGATAAGCTGCCGAAGCTTACGACTCTTTATGTTCTGATTTTAAAGCTGATTTATGACGAGCAGATGGCGGCGGCTTCCACGAGCGTCCATGTCTTTACCACGCTGGCGGATATCCATGAGCGTCTGGGAAGTTTCGGGCTTTTGAACAGGCAGCCGTCGGCTACGGAAGTGCGCAGAGCGGTTTCTATGCTGAAAAAATATCAGATTCTGGAGCCGCTGGATCTGCTGGAGGAATTGGAAGGCGCCAGCCGCATGGTGATCTATCCAAGCATTAATATGCTTCTGGTAGGAGACGACGCCAGGGCCCTGGTTGACACGTTCAGAGAAACGGAGGAAGAAGATGGAGAAGCAGAAATTCCAGGCATTATCGAGAATCTGCCTGAATAACTGGCATTATATAGAGAAAAGAGTTCTCTCGTTTTCAGAGGGTATTAATTTTTTTACCGGGCATTCGGGAAGCGGGAAATCTACCGTTATTGACGCTATGCAGGTTTTACTTTATGCCAATACGGACGGACGGGGGTTTTTTAATAAGGCCGCGGCGGATGACTCTGACAGGACGCTGATAGAATATCTGCGGGGGATGGTGAATATCGGTGAGGATAATCATTTTTCGTACCTGAGGAATAAGAATTTTTCTACGACGGTTGTCATGGAGCTGAAACGTACGGATACCGGGGAATGCCAGAGCATTGGCGTAGTTTTTGATGTAGAGTCTGCGTCGAATGAGGTGTCCAGGTTATTTTTCTGGCACAGGGGTGCGCTGCTTACGTCTTTTTACCGCACGGGGAACCGGGCAATGACGATTGATGAGGTGAAAGAATATTTGACGGCTCATTATGCGAAAGATGAGTATTATTTTGGACCTAGCAACGAGAGATTCCGCAGGCAGCTGTATGAAATTTATCTGGGGGGGCTGAATGAGAAGCGGTTTCCTCTGCTCTTTAAGCGGGCGATTCCTTTCCGCATGAATATCCGGCTGGAGGACTTTGTAAAGGAATACATCTGTATGGAGCAGGATATTCACATTGAAGATATGCAGGAGAGCGTGATGCAGTATGGCAGGATGCGGAAACGCATCGGGGATACCTGCGCGGAGATTGAAGAGCTTCAGAAAATACAGGGCGCGTGGCTTGAAGTAGCGGAAAAGGAAAAGACACAGAACTCGTATCTCTATTTTATGAATGCGTGCGAGGTACGCAAGCTGAAAACCCAGGCGCAGAGCCTTCAGGAAAAGATAAAGGCCTGGGGAGAGGATGGGGAACGTCAGCAGGAAATGCTGGGCGGCCTTGAAAAGCAGATTCAGGGATTGGAAGAGCAGATTCGGGATATGGTGCGGAAAATAGCCGCCTCCGGCTATGAGGAGCTGAAAAGCCAGCTTCAGGCTCTTAACGAAATCATAGAAAGGCTTGCTGTCAGCAAAGGCAAGTGGCAGCAGACGGCTGTGGGGCTGAAAAGGTGGGAGGAGCAGGATATCACACCAAACGCGGTGCTGTGGGACATTGGAAGATTTGCGAAGCACAGTATTTCGGAGGAACAGCTGGACAGGCTGAAAAAGTCTCTGGACGTGCTTCGGGCAGAGGTGGAAGAGCAGAGAAAAGAAGCAGAGAGCGAGCTTCGCGATTATAGCCGCCGGGAGAAAGAAATCAGGGAAGAACTCAGACAGCTCCGCCAGGGAAAAAAGGCGTATCCCAAAGAGCTGGAAGAAGCGAGGCAGTACATACGCGAAGGATTAAAAGAGCAGAACGGGAAAAATATTCCGGTGGAAATCCTGGCGGATTTGCTGGATATCAGGGATGATACATGGAGAAATGCTGTTGAAGGATATATGGGGAGCAATAAGCTGCTCCTGATCGTGGAGCCGAAATATGCCAGGGCGGCAATGGAGCTTTATCAGGAACTGGATAAGAAGAAATACTATCGCGTGGCGGTATTGGATACGGAAAGGGTTATGGCTGCGGGAAGCGGCGCGCAGGAGGGCGCTCTGGCGGAGGAAGTCCTGACAGAGATTCCTTATGCCCGCGCATATATTGATTTCCTGTTGGGAAACGTGATGAAATGCGACAGCATTGACGGGCTGAGGGAGTGTAGAATCGGCATTACCAGGGACTGTATCCAGTACCACAGTTTTAAACTGCAGTATATCAATCCGGAGCTGTATACCAGGCGCGCTTATATCGGCGAGGTGAGTATGCGCAGGCGTATCCGGCAGCTGGAAGAACTGCAGCTGGAGATTGAGGAAAAGCGGAAGCCCTGCCAGGCGCTGGAGGAGTCCTGCCGGAAGATTTTGAATCTGGAGCACCTTCCCCGGGGGCTGGAGGAATATCTGGACTGGAAAAGGGATGTGGAGGCATACCCGGAAAAGGCAGCACAGAAGAACCGTCTGGAGAAGAAACTGGAAGAGCTGCGGCAGAAAGACGTCAATCTATGGAAACAGCAGCAGGAAGAACTGGAGGAAAAATGCCGGAAGGAAAAAGCGGCGCGGGATGCCATGCTCCGTCAGATAGAAAAGCAGGATGCCGAGCTGGAAGCTTTGAAAAGAGAGTATATCAGCCGGAATGAGGAGCTGGCGGAAAAGGAGAAAAGTTTTGTAAAGGATGCGGCGCAGGAACAAAAGGTGGCAGAATTTTTCAGCGGCAGGGAGAATCCGAATTACGAGCGTCTGCAGGCATCCTTTTTTGGAAAGGCAAGGGGGGCGGCAGAGGAAGCCGAGAAAGCCATGTCTTCTTTGAGGGAAATCCGTTTTGAATATTTAAGGAAGTATCCGAACAGGACATTTTCAGCGGAGGAAAGGACGAATCAGCCCTATGACGAACTGCTCTCCCATCTGCAGTACGGGGATTTGACCGCGCTTTATCAGAAGGCTGACGAACAGGCAAAAGAGGCGGTGTATCTCTTTAAACAGGACTTTATTTATAAAATACGCAGCGCCATTGAAGGCGCATATAAACAGAGGGATGAACTGAATAAGATTATCAGCCAGATGGACTTCGGAAAAGACAGGTATCGGTTTGTGATATCCAAAAACAGGGGGGCGGACGGCAAATATTACGAGATGTTCATGGATGAGACGCTGGAAGTTAACCCTTCTCAGATAGCGGGCGGCATAGAAAATCAGATGAACCTGTTTACTATGTCCCATGAAGATAAATATGGGGAGCTTATGCAGGAGCTGATTGCAGTATTTATCCCGCCGGATAACGCTACGGCAGAAGAATTGGAAGAGTCCCGGCGTAATATGGAAAAGTATGCCGATTACCGTACATACCTGTCCTTTGACATGCAGCAGATTATAGAGGGGGAAGAGACAATTAAAATCCGCCTGAGCCAGATGATTAAAAAGAACTCCGGCGGGGAGGGGCAGAACCCACTCTACGTGGCTCTTCTGGCGAGTTTCGCACAGGCATACCGGGTAGGGATTGTCAGGACTCGGATAAACCCTACGATCCGCCTGGTAGTGCTGGACGAAGCGTTTTCTAAAATGGATGCGGAGAAGGTGGCAAGCTGTATCGCGCTGATTCGGGGGCTGGGATTCCAGGCAATCATCAGCGCCACAAATGACAAGATTCAGAACTATATCGAGAATGTAGATAAAACTTTCGTATTTGCAAATCCCAATAAGAAGCATATTTCCATTCAGGAGTTTGAGAAAAAGGAATTTGCGCAATTAGAGAAAGGGCTGGCAGAGGAAGAAGGATACAGTGAGGAAGTATAAAATCAAAAAGTTATATTGAAAATCAGAATAATGTGTAGCAATATAAGAATATGAGGCACTGTTCGAGAAAACGGCAGGCGGTTAGTCCTTCAACAGAGGGACTGAACCCTCTGATTACATAGAAATCTCTAATATAGAGAAATCTGTGAAAGGAGGGCGAGCTTATGAGTGTATTTGAGATATTGGATATCGTGCTGATGATTCTTTCTATTATTGTGACGATTGTAATAGCATATATTGATTATACAAAAAAGTAACCGCCCAATCTTGACCCCAAGGTGCGGTTACTTTTTGTAATCCAATAATCGGGACTACCCGTCTATCGGCAGTGTCTCTTTTTTATATGATAACAGAGTCCTATAAGAATGTCAAACGAATTGTAACAGTTCAGCCCATTTAAAGTTTTCTGATCGCAAAGGGCTGGATTCTCCGGTTGAATTTACGCATTCTTACGGACTTTGCAGCAAGTGCAAAATCCTGGGCTGAACTGTTACAACGAATTTCACATTCCTCGGGCAAGCACCATACTGGCCGCAATCCCCGCCAGTGTAGCAATCAGCGCGCCCGGCAGGGTATACCGCGTCTTTTTTACTTTTGCAGTCATAAAATACACAGACATCGTATAAAAAATGGTTTCCGTACACCCCATCATGATGGAGACCAGGTTGCCGAAGAAGGAGTCAGGGCCATACTCCTTAAAAATATCCAGTGTAAGTCCGGTAGCGGCGCTGGAAGAGAACATCCTCACGATGGTCACAGGAACAAGCTGAGCCGGAAAGCCTATGTATTGAAGAAAATGCCCCAGAATATCGGAAAGCATATCCAGAAAGCCTGAAGCCCGGAGGACGCCCACAGCAACCATCAGCCCAATCAGGGTAGGCATGATGCCAATCACAGTATGGAAGCCGGATGCAGCTCCTTTGATGAACGTCTCGTAAACGTTCTGCTTTATGAGAAGCGCGTACCCGATGACGATAAATAGTATAAAAGGTATGATATAAGTCGAAAGGAAAATTAAAAAATCCATAGGTATGTTCCGTCCAGGGGTTTGTTTGAAGTGTATGAGGGGGAAGAAGTATATATGTACTATTTATCAAGGAAAATTTTATGAATTTTTAATAATAAATATTTGACGCGTATAGAAATATATGGTATTATTATGAAAAAAGGAGCAGAAATTACATATAATCCATAATTAATATACAAAAAAATAATGTTTAAAAATTATAAATGTATAATGGGGGATTATATAAGATAAGGTGGCGCGAAAAACAATGTTGGTGGTGAAATGTTAGAGGGGGATATTTTAGAAAATATTTTTAGGAGGATAAGTTTATGAAGAGAAGAGCGTATGTTTATATTATGATGCTGTTTGCGGTTATGCTGTTTGCTTCACCATGTTGCTCCAAACAATCATATGCAAAAAGCGCGGAAAAAATTTCAAAAGTAAGAATCGTGACTTGCAAAGAAGAAAAAGAAACGTTAATGCTGCTGAAAGCAAGTGGAAATGTGAAATGGACGTCTTCTGATAAGAGGATTGTGAAAATTGCAAAGAGAAAAGGAAAAAGGAACCAGACAGTTGTTTTAGAGACACGCAATCCTGGAAAAGCTATTGTTCAGGCAAAAGCAGGGAATAAGATTTACCGATGCAAAGTTATTGTGCAAAATAAGGTATCGAAAGCGAGCTTAGCGGGAGTGGAGCAGACAGACAACACCCTTAGAGTGAGAGTCAGGCTGGGGAATAACGGAAGGGAACCATTAAACTATGGGGGTTCCTTTTGGGTTGAAAAGCTGGAGAATGGGAAATGGGTGAAATTGACGGCTCAGAATGATGCGGCATTTACTCTGGCACAGCGTAGGCTTAAAGGCAGGAGAAGCGTAGAAGAGACATATGAACTGTATTCGGAAGGGAAAGCAGCTTTGTATCAGAAAAGTGATTTTTTGCCGGGGACTTACCGAATCCATGTAGATGCAGACTTTGCGAAAGATGATTATAACTATGTCGCATTTCAGGTGAAATAAACGGAAATTTCAAAGACAGATACAGCTTTTTAGAATTTCATTAGGTTAGTAGGAAGATTGACGCGGGGTGCATCCTTGGCGTCAATCTTATTTTTGGCAATTTGTTTAGGAAAGTAGATTTAAAATAGAAAGTTTTGTATGAAAATAGATAAAATTCTGCTGGAAAATACCTATTTAATATGTTATTATAGACGAAACAGCTATAGGAACAATTTAAATATGGTTTTGAAGGGAGGACGTATATGTTTAGAAAGAAACTAAAACAAATAGGAGCTGTGTTTCTTGCGTTTTGTATGGTGTCCGGTGCAGTGTGGACGCCGGGAATAGGTGCAGACGCGGCAGACACGGCGCTTACAGACTTTGTCAATGGGCTCACTGCCCCCACCATTGCGCCGGGGGGAGCTGCGCTTAATATGCCGGGAAACCTTCCGTCGGGCGCATCTATCCGGTTCTGTGCGGATTATGACCAGGTTATTGACGAGGATGGGACGATTTATACGCCATTGCAGGCAAAGACGATAAAAGGGTTTTATGAAGTGTATAAACTGGATGGGGACGGAGAAGTCAGCGACAGTGCAAAGTCTGCGGAATTTACAGTATCAGTGCCCGGACAGTATACAGATGGTTCAAATGCGAATGCGAAGCCCGATGTGATTCCGGAGCTTCAGGAATGGCATGGCGCGGCAGGCGGTAATTTTATTGCTTCTGTATTCAGCAGGATTGTTGTAGGAAGCAGCGAATTGAAAGACGTAGCTAATACATTTGCGGAAAATTATAAGGAGATTACCGGTTTGGATATTGGCGTAGTTTCCGGTACGCGCGATGATGTAAAAATGGGGGACTTTTTCCTGACTCTTGGTTCTGCGGATGTGGGGCTTGGAGAAGAAGGCTACCGTCTTTCTATCGGTGATGCGGCAGTTGTTGAAGCGGCACAGCCGACAGGCGCCCACTGGGGGACAATCAGTATCCTGCAGATTCTTAAGCAGACAGGCGGCAGTATTCCAAAAGGAGAGGCAAGGGATTATCCTAAGTATGAGGTCAGGGCATTTAGCCTTGATGTGGGAAGGAAGCCTTTTAGCCTGGATTCGATTTATCAGTTTGCAAAGAATATGTCCTGGTATAAAATGAACAGTTTCCAGGTGCATCTCAGCGACAACCTGATTTTTATGGAAGATTATAAGACGATGGCAGGCGGCGATGTGGAGGCAGGTCTGCAGCTTGCGCTGGAAAAGACGTATTCCGGGTTCCGGCTGGAATCCGGCGTATTGAACAGCGAAAATAAATCTGCGACATCGGAAGATATGTATTATACAAAAGATGAGTTCCGCCAGTTTATCAAAGACAGCAGGGCAATGGGAGTCAATATCGTGCCGGAGTTTGATATGCCGGCACATGCACGGCCGTTTACGAAAGCTTTTCCGGAATATATGACGTCAAGCCCGAAAGGCGGCCAGCATGTATATACCATTGATGAATTAAATTTGGACGAGGATAAGATTGACGATACGATTGCCTGGGCACAGAGTATATGGCAGGACTATTTTGATGGGGAAAACCCTGTGTTTGATGAGGAAACCACGATTCATATTGGTACGGATGAATATCATGGGACAGGAGGAAACACAGGATTCCGTAAGTTCTCAGATGAGATGATTAAGTTTGTCCAGGGGACAGGAAGAAATGTGCGTATGTGGGGCAGTCTTTCCAATAAAGGCGGAATTAATGGAACCCCGAGGGTAACGTCTAAGGACGTACAGCTTAATATTTGGGAAACGGGTTCTTATGCAAATCCCACAGATATGTATAATGCGGGCTTTGATTTGATTAACACGCTTTATACAAATTATATTGTTCCTGGAAATACCGGCGGTGAGGGCAGTTACGGAGATTACAGGTCTTTGGGGGCGATATATAGAAACTGGAGGCCGAATGTCATCAGTAACTTTACAGCAAAAGCAGGGGATGACCAGATGCTGGGAGGATGCTACGCGCTTTGGCATGACAACATCGATACCCGTGCAAACGGAAATTCCGAGTACGATTCTTTTGTGCGTTTTCTTCAGCCGCTGCCTGCGTATAGCGCGAAGCTGTGGGGCGAGGCGAGCAAAGAATATGATGCGTTTGCAGAGCTTGCAGATAAGACAGGGACGGCGCCAGGTACAAAGATTATATCAGAGGTTGATTCCATAGGGAAAGAGGCGGCAAAGTACACATTTGACGAGTCAATGGAACAGGATGCCAGTGGAAATGGCTATGATTTGACGGAAATGAAAAATGTGGAGCAGGTATCGTCAGATACGGGAAAGGCGCTACAGCTTAAAGGCGGAGAAAGCTATGCGGAGAGCCCGCTGGATGTATTCGGTTCTGGCGCATCTTTGACTATGAAAGTCAAAATGGATGCAGATGCAGAGGGAGAGCAGATTCTCTGTGAGTCAAAGGATGCGTTTGGAACATATGGGACATACGCGATTAAAGCGGTGCAGAAAAATACAGGAAAAGTCGGATTCTCAAGAGAAGGATATGATTATTCCTTTAACTATACGCTTCCAAAAGGCAAATGGGTGGAATTAATGTTCTGCGGAGGAAACAATACGGCAGAGCTATATGTAAATGGAGAATTGGTGGATAATAATCCCGATATGTATTTTGAGAACCATCCTGACAGGGAATTGACGGCGGCCCTGCCTTCTAATATTAAAAAGGTAGTCACGCTGATGATTCCGTTTGGACGCGTCGGAAGCACGACAAAGAGTTTCAAGGGACAGATAGATTCTGTGACAGTTGGCAAGGAATTGGAAATCAATGATGAACGCGGCCTGATTCCGCAGAATGAGATGGAGGCGTCTGCCTGCTCTGAGGCAGATCAGAGCGGAAACGAAAGGCCGGCAAGGTTTGTACTGGACGGAAACCCCGATACGTTCTGGCATAGTAACTGGAGCAATGATTTGTCACTTTCTGATGAGGATCATCATAAAGTTTCGCTTACCTTTAAAGATGGAAATCCAAGGACAGTTGCAAAGCTGACATATCTGCCAAGGCAGGATCGCAATAACGGAAGGATTTTGCAATACAGGGTCCTTGTGGAAAAGGCCGACGGGACGACCGTGACTGTGGCAGATAGGGAATGGGCAGATAACGCAAGCAGGAAGACAGTGGTGTTTGAACCGGTTGAAGCCAGGAAAGTTACCTTAAAAATAGATGAGTCTATCGGTGACGATGTGGGTGTTCACGGGACAATAGCGGAATTAAATCTGTATGAGCAGACAGAGGTGTTTAATGGTGAAAAGCTTCAGGAAGAGCTGAATAAGTATGCGGATTTTAAAGAAGGGGAGTACACAGATATCAGCTGGAAAGCATTTATGGATGTCCGTGAAACTGTGCTGGCAGTGATAAATAAACCGGACAGCACGGAGGAAGAATGCCTTTATGCATGTGAAAAGCTTCAGCAGGCGGCGGAAAAGCTGACGGTGAAACCGATAGAAAATAAGTTGTCTGATGCAGTAAAAGAAGCAGAGCAGGCGGATGCCGGGGATTATACTTCTGAGGGATTTGCAGAATATCAGGCAGAAGCAGAAAATCTCAAGAACATTTTAAGTAATCCAAATGCAACAGAGGAGCAGAAAATAGAAGCATGGAACAGCCTGCAGACAAAGAAAGCAGAACTCGTGAATATTAGTGAGATTAAAAAGGCGGTAGCAGAGGAAGCAGACGTAAGCGGCTGCACGTATGCAAGTGCGGAAACATATAAAAAGGCTCTTGCCGATGCAAAGAATATCCTTGCGAAACCAAATGCGACAAAAACTGAGATAGATACAGCTCTTGCAGCGCTGCGCAGGGCAGAGGAAGCGCTTGCTCCAAAGACTGTAGATGACACAGAGATGATAAAGGCTGTGAAAGATGCGGAAAATCAGCTAAAGGATACCAGCGGATACACAGAGGAATCTGTAGAGGCATTAAAGAAGGCGCTCTCAGAAGCCCTGTCTGTCCTGCGGAATCCGGCTGCGGCACAGCCAGAGATAGATAAAGCATTAAAGAAGCTGAGGGAAACAAAGCTGGTTAAAAAATCTTCAGGAGGAACCGTTCAGCCGAATCCCCAGCCAACGCCTCCAGGCTTCCAACCGACACCGTCGCCAGAGCCGCAGCCGAAGGTTCCGGCAAAAGGCACAGTAGCTGTTTCCAAAGACAAGGTACTGGAGTTTAAAGTAACAAAGTCTGATGCAAAAGATGGTACAGTGGCTGTATCAAAGCTCAGGAATAAGAACGCAAAGAGGGTAAAGATTCCGGCAACAGTAGTAATTGACGGCTATACTTTTAAGGTTACGGCAATTCAGGCGAAGGTGTTCCAGAAGTGTAAGAAGCTTGCTTCTGTAGAGCTCGGCTCCAATGTGGCAAGTATCGGTTCTAATGCATTTTTTGGTAGTAAGAAGCTGAAAACAGTTACTTTGAAGGGCACAAAAGTACCGAAACTGTCAGGGAAAAAAGTATTTAAAGGAACAGCGGCAAAATGTAAAGTGACTGCACCGAAGAAAATGTCAAAGAAACAGTTTAAAGCTTTGAAAACAAAATTCAGGAAAGCGGGAATGGGCAAGAAAGCGGTATATAAGCAGAAATAGTTGAAAGAGAATTTTTTGATAATAGTTTGGCTGCCAGTTTGTAAAAACTGGCAGCCAAACTATTACGGGAAGATATGTAAAGGCAGAAAGATTTAAGAAGGCAGGCGCTTTGGCACTGGCAGTCTGCGTCACGCTTGGTTCCATACAGCTTCCGGCGCTGACGGCAAAAGCAAATGATGAGAATCTGGCGTTAAGCGCCACAGCCACAGCATCCAGTACGGAAACGAGTGATTATCCGGCATCGAAGGCAAACGACGGGGATGGTGCAACCAGGTGGGCGAGCGCAAGAGGAGACAGGGATCAGACGCTGCAGCTTGCATGGGACAGCGTGCAGACCATGAAGGGCTTCGTTGTGAAATGGGAGAGGAGAAACGCTACAAACTATGCGATTGAGACATCGAATGATGGAAACAGTTGGACGGAGGTAGCCAGCTTTACGCAAAAGCCTGCGGAAACGGTGCAGAAGATTACTTTGGATGCTCCGGTACAGGCACAGTATGTGCGTCTGAATATCAAAACTTTTACGGCCGATGGTTTAGGGGGTGAAACATCCTGGAACGTTGTATCGGTTTATGAATTTGAAGTTTATGAAGGGGAAATTCCGGTGAGCGCTCTGGAACTTGTGGCTCGTGTTACAGCGCCGGAGATTTCCGAAGACGGAACACATATTTCCATGCCGGATCTGGGCGATGGTGTGAAAGTCCGCTTCTGCGCAGATTACGAACAGGTGATTGGCGAGGACGGAACGATTTATAAACCGCTTTCAGATAAAGTGGTAAAAGGATTTTACGAGGTTTCTGTGAATGGGGAGAAAGCAAATTCACAAGAGTATACGATATCCGTTCCGGGAAGGTATGAGCCGGAAGAAAATGCGAATGCGAAGCCATCTGTGATTCCGGAGCTGCAGGAATGGCATGGTACTCAGGGGCAGTTTGCAGTTTCTGCCGTGAGCAAAATCGTGGCGGATAAAGAGCTGGCAGATGCAGCAAAGAAGTTTGCAGAAGATTATGAAATAATTACAGGTTCTCCGATTCAGGTAGTGACAGGCGGAATCAAGGATGTTTCCAAAGGAGACTTCTATCTGACATTAGATACCGCAGAGAAAGGGCTTGGAAAAGAAGGCTATGTCCTGAAAATCGGAAATGCTGTATTGGTAGAAGCTTCCGATGCAGTGGGCGTTTACTGGGGCGTTATCAGTATCCTCCAGATTCTGAAGCAGACACAGGGCGTCATGCCAAGGGGTATTGTCAGGGATTATCCTAAGTATGAAGTGCGTGCGTTCAGTTTTGACTTGGGGAGAAAGCCGTTTGACCTGGAAACGGTATATGATTTTGCAAGAAATATGTCCTGGTATAAGATGAACAGTTTCCAGCTTCATTTAAGCGATAATCTGATTTTCCATGAAGATTATCCGGATATGGAAACTGCAATAGCTAAGTCATATGCAGGGTTCCGTCTTGAGTCTGATAAGAAGAATGAAGAAACAGGCGTGACCCTGACGTCGCAGGATATGTATTATACGAAAGAAGACTTTAAGGAGTTTGTGAAAGACGCCCAGACAAGAGGGGTGAGTATCGTACCGGAATTTGATATGCCGGCCCATGCATTGCCGATTACAAGGGTATACGAGGAATATATGACAAAGAAAGCAGGAGGATCGCATGGTTATCTGATTGAAGAGCTGAATCTTACGAATGAGGGTTCCTTCGCGTGGGCAAAGAGCATCTGGCAGGAGTATTTTGATGGGGGCAAGGATGCAGTCTTTGCAGATATTGACACGATTCACATTGGTACAGACGAGTATCATGGAGAAGAAGGAGAAGTAGGAAAAGAACTGTTCCGCAGGTTCTCGAAAGAAATGATTGAGTTTGTGCAGGGAACAAAGACGGCGGATGGGAAGACCAGGACTGTCCGTATGTGGGGAAGCCTTACGAACAAGGCGGGTACTACCCCGGTTCCGTCAGAAGACGTGCAGCTGAATGTCTGGAATACAGGGTATGCGAATCCGCAGGTGATGTATAATCTGGGATATGACTTGATTAATACGCTGGAGGGAGATAACTATATTGTACCTGCGGCAGGATATTATAATGATTATATTAATGCACAGAACATCTATAATTCATGGGAACCGAACAGTATCGGAAATCTGAATGTAAGCGAGGGCGACGACCAGATTCTTGGCGGGTGCTATGCGATTTGGCATGACAGTGTGGATACCCGCGGAAATGGTATTTCTCAGTACGATTCCTTCGACCGTTTCTATCAGCCGCTTCCGGCATACAGCGCAAGGCTGTGGGGCGAAGCAGCGGACAGGACATATGAAGAACTTAGGGCAGATGTAGAGAAGCTGGGGACGGCTCCGGGAACAAAAGTATACGGAGAGGTTGATTCGGTAACAAAAACAGTTCTGGACTATACATTTGATGAGGCGCTTACCGAGGATTCCAGTGCGAACAGTTATGACGCGGCAGACAGTAAAAATGTCACACAGGCAGATTCAGACGGCAGCAAGGCATTGAGGCTGAACGGCGGAGAGAGTTATCTGACGACTCCAGATAATCTTGATAAGATTGGGGGAAATGGAACCCTTACGATGAGGGTGAAGATGGACGCAGATGCTGAAGGCGAACAGATTCTGTGTGAATCAAAAGATGCATTCGGGGCTTACGGTACGTATGCGATTAAGGCAGTACAGAAGCATACAGGAAAAGTCGGATTTTCAAGAGAAGGATATGATTATTCCTTTAACTATACGCTTCCGAAGGGCGTGTGGGTAGAGCTGACCTTCAAAGGAGCAAAAGATACTCCGGAACTGTATGTAAATGGCACGCTTATTGATAATAAGATATATGACGAAGATGGCAATCTGGCAACAGTTACAAAAGGAAATGGAACAACTATTATTTCCAAGAATAATAATCCGGACATTTATTTTGCGAATCATGAAACTACGGAATTGAGCGCGAAACTGGCACAGACAGGCATTACAAAGACAGCTACGATGATGCTTCCGCTGGGACGTATCGGAAGTGTGACAAAGAGTTTCAAAGGACTTATAGATGGAGTGACAGTATCTGTTGAGAAGCCGATTACAGGCGATTACAGCAGCGCTGCGGTTCCGCAGGGAGAAATGACTGCTACCGGCTGTTCGGATCATTCAGAGGGGCGTTTCCCGGCTGTATTGGACGGAGATACGACAACTTATTGGCATACAGACTGGTCTCAGAGCTCAGAAAAAAATGAGACGAAAGATCACGACCATTATCTGACGCTTACATTTAATAATAATGCGGCAAAGACGGTTAATATGCTGACTTATCTGCCAAGGCAGAATAGTACGAACGGACGTATTACACAGTACAGCATTGATATCACAAAGGCAGATGGAACGGTAGTGACAAATTATGCTAGCGGCACCTGGGCGTCTGATATGACGGAAAAGGCAGCAGTGTTTGAGCCGATTGAAGCGAAGAGTGTGAAGCTGAATATTTTAGCCAGCGAAGCGACGCATGGAACGGCTGCAGAGCTGAATCTATACCATGTAAACGTAAATAGAGATGCGATAACGACAGCATTGGCGCCATATAAGAATTTGAACAGTTCAGACTATACAGCGCAGAGCTGGAATGCCGTAACAGAGGCGATTGCAATGATAGAAACGATTGTAAGCAGCCAGAACAGCACGATTGAAGATCTCTTTGCAGCTTATGGAAGTGTTCAGAGCCTGGACAGTCTGCTTGTCCGTAAGCCGGAGGTGGAAAATAACATAGAAACGTCTGAGCTTCAGGCAAAACAGGAAGAGAGGGCAGAGGAGCTTAAGAATATTGATGAAAGCCTGTATACAGAGGAGAGCGTGGCTCTGCTTAAAGAATATCTGAAAGAGGCAGAAAAAATTCTGAAGAATCCTGTAACGAAAGCGGAAGTAGCAGACATCATGGAGAAACTTGAGGTGGCATTAGTTGAAAGACCGGCAGATATGGATAGTGTTTCTTCAGCAGTGGCAGAAGCAGAAAAAGTGAATTTGAAAGAATATACGGCAGAGTCTGCCGCCGAATATGCAAAAGCGCTGGCTGACCTGAAGGAGATTCTGGGAAATCCGAATGCATTGCAGAAAGAAGCAAAGGCCGCATTGGATGCTCTGGCGGCAGCAAAAGCTAAATTGCAGAAAATAATTGTACCGGATCCAGGTAATCCAAACCCAGGCAATCCAAACCCAGGTAATCCAAACCCAGGCAATCCAAACCCAAGCAATCCAAATCCGGGTAATCCAAACCCGGTGAAGCCGATTTTCAAATCCGGTGCTGAGGAGAAGGTGGGCAACGGACGCTACAAAGTAATTAACGCAAAGAATAAGACTGCAAAGCTTGTAAGTGTAATTAACAAAAAGAAAGCGACATTAAATGTTCCTGCTACGGTTAAGATTGCAGGCGTAACCTGTAAGGTGACAGAAGTTGGGGCAAGCGTGATGAAGGGGAATACCAAACTGAAAAAGGTAGTCCTTGGGACGAATGTCACTACAATCAGCAAGCAGGCGTTTATGGGCTGTAAAAACCTGAAGTCCGTTCAGTTGAAAGGAAAAGCGCTGAAGAGCATTAAGACAGGGGCGTTTAAGAAAACATCAGCGAAACTGACTGTAAGCGCTAAGAAGATGAGCAAGAAGCAGAAAGCAAAACTTTTAAAACAGCTGAAAAAGGCCGGAGCAGGGAAAAAGACAAAAGTAAAATAAAAGTGTGGCGGCCGGGAGGCAGTTTACTCAAAGGGGATGCGGATTCGAATGCATCCCCTTGCTGCGTAGCTGACGTAACAGTTCAGCCCAGGACTTTGCACTTGCTGCAAAGTCTGTGAGAATGCGTAAATTCAGCCAGAGAATCCAGCCCTTTGCGAACAGCAAACTTTAAATGGGCTGGATTCCGTAACAGTGAAGCCGAAGGCTGAACTGTTACTATCTGACAAACAAATAGAGCAAAGTACTTGACGTACACTCAGAAATGAGGTATGGTATAGAAGCAGATAAATATAATATTTTCTCTTATTCAGAGTGGTGGAGATACAAAGGATCTGTGAAACCACGGCAACCCCTATAAGGAAGGTGCCAACCTGAGCGAGCAATCGAACAATAAGAGGATTTACTTGTCGATAAAGATAGGAGGTCCGCTTATGCGGGCCTTTTCTTATCCGTAGAGTTGATCTTTGGTGAATGAGAGAATACAGTCATTGGACAAAGGAGGATTTCATGGAAAAATTGTTGTTTACTTCCGAATCAGTAACAGAAGGGCATCCGGACAAGATGTGCGACCAGATTTCCGACGCGATTTTGGACGCACTGCTGGAGCAGGACCCGATGAGCCGCGTAGCATGTGAGACGGCTATCACGACAGGGCTTGTTCTGGTTATGGGCGAGATTACTACGAAAGCATATGTAGATATTCAGAAAATCGTGCGCGACACCGTGAGGGAAATCGGTTATACCAGAGGGAAATATGGGTTTGATGCAGATACCTGCGGCGTGATCACTGCGATTGACGAGCAGTCTACGGATATTGCAATGGGTGTGGACAAGGCTCTGGAGGCAAAGGAAAATGAGATGTCTGACGAGGAAATAGAGGCAATCGGCGCCGGAGACCAGGGTATGATGTTCGGTTATGCGAGCAATGAAACAGAAGAATATATGCCATATCCGATTTCATTGGCGCATAAGCTGGCGCTGCAGCTTACGAAAGTCCGTAAAGATGGGACGCTGCCTTACCTGCGGGCTGACGGTAAAACCCAGGTGAGTGTAGAGTATGATGAAAATGGCAGACCGGCAAGACTGGACGCGGTAGTGCTTTCGACGCAGCATGACCCGGACGTGACCCAGGAACAGATTCATGAGGATATTAAGAAGCATGTGTTTGACGTCATTCTTCCGCAGGATATGGTAGATGGAGAGACGAAATTTTTCATCAATCCTACCGGACGATTTGTTATCGGAGGACCTCATGGAGACAGCGGACTGACCGGACGGAAGATTATTGTGGATACTTACGGCGGATATGCACGTCACGGCGGCGGCGCATTCTCAGGAAAGGACTGCACGAAGGTAGACCGTTCTGCAGCATATGCAGCGCGGTATGTGGCAAAGAATATTGTGGCAGCGGGATTGGCAGACAAATGTGAAATCCAGCTTTCTTATGCCATCGGTGTGGCGCGTCCTACTTCTGTTATGGTAGATACTTTTGGAACAGGAAAACTTTCTGACGAGAAGTTAACGGAAATCGTGAGGGAGAACTTCGATTTGCGTCCGGCAGGTATTATCAAGATGCTGGATCTGCGCCGTCCGCTTTATAAGCAGACAGCGGCATACGGACATTTTGGACGCAATGATCTGGATCTTCCCTGGGAGAAGGTTGACAGGGTAGAAGATTTGAAAAAATATATTAAATAGTTTAGATGCTTTACTGTGCCCGGGCTTAACCGCCCGGGTATTTTTAGCAGGGAAATTGTTTCAATGAATGGACATCTATTCAGATATCAAGTATACTATTTCCGAAAGAAGAACAATATTATTCAGGAAAGGTATCGGCTGCGATGCCTGCAGAGGCGGGAAAAAAGGAGCCGAGGTGGTTGACGAGATGGATTATAAAGTAATAAACGCAAAGCTGCTGCTTTCTGCGGAAGAGGGTTTTCAGATTGAGCAAAAGGATTTTTGGGTAAAGGATGGGAAGATTACATTTTCAGAGACAGATGGAGCCGAAGTGGTTGATGCGAAAGATAAACTTGTTATGCCGGGACTGATAAATATGCACACGCATGCTTATATGACGGTGATGCGTAACTATGCGGATGACGTGGACTTTGGCGAGTGGCTGTTTCAGCGTGTTATGCCGGTAGAAGACAGACTGCCGAAAGAAGGGGCGTACTGGACGTCTCTGTTGGCATTTTCGGAAATGATAAAGACAGGGACGACAAGCTTTGTCGATATGCATATGTTTCACAGACAGTCTCCACAGGCAGCGAAAGACGCTGGGATGCGCGGATTTATCGGACGCGGGCTGGTAGGCGAGGACTTGTATTCAGACGGTTTCGGAAGGTTTCAGGAAGCCTTGGAAGAAAAGCGTGAGTATGAGAGCAGTACCTTGAAATTTATCCTCTCTCCCCATGCAATCTACAGCTGTTCCACGCAGATGCTGGAGCAGGTTTCAAAAGAGGCAGAGCGCCAGGGGATGCTAAAGCAGATTCATTTGTCTGAAAGCGATACGGAAGTCAATGACTGTCTCAATAAACATGGGAAAACTCCGGTGAAGCTGCTGGAAGATATCGGATTCCTGGATGAGAAAACCATCTTGGCGCACTGTGTAAAGATGTGCTATAATGATTTGGATATTCTGCAGGCTTCGGGCGCGCATGTGGTAACAAATCCGGCCAGCAATGCAAAACTGGGAAATGGATTTGCACCGATTTCTGAAATGCGTGAAAAAGGTATCAATATCTGTATTGGCACAGACGGTACTGCCAGCAATAATACGTTAAATATGTTTAGGGAAATGGGGCTGCTCTCTCTGATACATAAAGGTATCAAGGGGGATTCCACTGCGGCGCCTGCACGGTTTGTTGTAAAAGCCGCCACAGAGAATGCAGCGAAAGCCCTGCATATGGAAAATCAGCTGGGAGTTATTCGGGAGGGCGCATGTGCTGATTTGATATTTGTGGATTTGAAAGCAGCGTCGCTGTTCCCTAACAATAATATCCTTTCCTCTCTGTGTTATTCAGCAAATGGTTCGGAGGTGGAGTCAGTGATGATTGACGGCAGGTTTGTGATGCGGGGACGCCGGCTTTTGACGATAGATACAGAGCGCGTATATTATGAAGTGGATAAGATAGTAAAAGAATATTTATCATGATAGAAAAGAAAGGGATAAAGAACGATGAGTATTATTAAAGATGCTTCCCTGGCGTCTTCAGGGAGAAAAAAGATAGAGTGGGTGCGGGCATCTATGCCGGCATTGACAGAGATAGAAAAACGGTTTGAAAAAGAACAGCCATTCAAAGGGCTGCGCATTGCGGTTTCAGTGCATCTGGAAGCAAAAACAGCAAATCTTGGGCTGGTGCTGGCAAAAGGAGGAGCAGAGGTGTATCTGACAGGCTGCAATCCTCTGTCTACGCAGGATGATGTGGCCGCGGCAGTAGCAGAAATGGGCGTTGAGACCTTTGGTATTTATGGCGTCTCACCGGAGGAATACGAAGAATTACTGGTCAAGACCTTAGAGTGCCGCCCGCATTTAATCGTAGATGACGGCGGGGATTTGATTAATCTGCTCGGCGGAAGATGCAAAGAGTACGCAGAGAACCTGATTGGAGGATGTGAGGAGACAACTACAGGCATACACCGCTTAAAAGCAAGAGAGAGGGAAGGGATTTTACCCTGCCCGATGATGGCGGTCAATGATGCGAAGGCAAAGCATTATTATGACAATAAATATGGAACCGGTCAGTCGGTATGGACGGCAATCATGGATACTACGAATTTGATTGTTGCAGGTAAGACGGTCGTAGTAGCAGGCTATGGCTGGTGCGGAAAAGGAACCGCTATGCGTGCCAAGGGAATGGGGGCAAATGTGATTGTGACAGAGATAGACCCATTTAAAGCATTGGACGCTACTATGGACGGTTATCAGATTATGCCTATGGATGAGGCGGCAAAATATGGCGATATCTTTGTGACGGTAACGGGTTGTAAAGACGTAATTGTGCCGAGACATTTTAAGGTTATGAAGGACAATGCGATTCTGTGCAATGCGGGACACTTTGACTGTGAGATAGATGTCGCGGCGCTGAGGAAAATGGCGGTGCGCAGCGAGGAGCGTCGGAACAATATCATGGGGTATGAGCTGGAAGACGGACGTATCTTAAATGTTCTCGGAGAAGGAAGGCTTGTAAACCTTGCATGTGGAATGGGGCATCCGGCTGAAATCATGGACATGTCCTTTGCAGTGCAGGCGTTGAGTCTGAATTGGCTGGTAAAGCATAAAGAAACGCTTACAACAAAGGTATACGATATCCCGGATTCCATAGATGATGAGATTGGACGCTGTAAACTGGCGGCTATGGGCTTGAAGATTGATGAGCTGACGCCGGAACAGCAGGCATATTTGTCAGGATGGGATGTAGAGTAAAAATCTGTTTGGAGCAATAAAAGAAGCCGTCGGTAAATGATATCATTTGCCGGCAGCTCTTTTTTATATAGGATTACTTCTGCATATTTGCAAATTTTGTATAATTAGGCAGCCAAACCAGTTCTACAGTTCCAATCGGGCCGTTTCTCTGTTTGGCAATGATGATTTCCGCAATATTTTTCTTTTCGCTGTCTTTGTTGTAGTAGTCGTCGCGGTAAATGAACATTACGACATCTGCGTCCTGCTCAATGGCGCCGGATTCACGCAAATCGGAGAGCATAGGGCGGTGGTCAGGACGCTGTTCAACTGCACGGCTGAGCTGGGAAAGGGCAATAACCGGAACGCTTAGCTCACGGGCGACTTCCTTTAAGGAGCGGGAAATATCGGAGATTTCCTGTTGCCTGGAGTCTGAACGCTTGCTTCCGGTCATGAGCTGAAGGTAGTCAATGATAATAATACCCAGGTTATGTTCCAGTTTATATTTCCGGCATTTGGAGCGCAGTTCACTTACGGAGATACCGGGAGTATCGTCAATAATCAGGTTTGATTTGCCAATGATTCCGGCGCTTTCAATAAGCTTCGCCCAGTCATCGTCACTCAGGTTTCCGGTTCGGATAGATTGAGAATCTACTTTTGATTCCAGGGAGAACAGTCGGTTGACCAGCTGTTCCTTGGACATTTCCAAACTGAAAATCGCTGCGGTCACGTCATTTTTAAACGCCATGTGCTGCGCAATATTCAGAACAAACGCGGTCTTTCCCATTGAGGGACGGGCGGCAATGAGAATCAAATCGGAAGGCTGCATACCGGAAGTTTTATAATCTAAATCGATAAATCCTGTAGGAATCCCCGTAACGCTGCCGCGGTTCTTTGAGGCAAGTTCTATTTTATCCAGGGCGTTCAGGACAACGTCTTTGATGGGAACGAAATCTCCGGTGTTTCTTTTTTGGAGCAGGGAAAAAATTCTCTTTTCCGTGTCCTCCATAATGTCGTCCACCCGCTCTTTGCCCAGATAGCAGATGTTGGCAGTTTCCTCAGACTCCTTGATTAATTTGCGGAGTATGGACTTCTCATATACAATCTGTGCATATTGCCGCACATTGGTAGAAGTATACACAGAGCTGAGCAAATCTTTGGCGAATTCCAAGCTGCTGATTTCCGGCGGTACATCCTTCTCACGCAGCCTGTCCTGCAGAGTGATTAAATCTACAGGCGTTCCCTCGTTATACAGTTCCAGCATCGTCTCAAATAGGATTCCGTACTGATGCTGGTAAAAGTCTGCGCTGTCAATGATCTCGGAAGCAGCCATAATCGCTTCCCTGTCCATAAGCATGGAGCCAATTACAGACTGTTCCGCCTCCGGGCTGTGGGGAAGTACCCGTTTAATCAGTGCTTCTTCCATGACTTAAGCTTCCTTTACGATAACTTTCAGTTCTGCCGTCACCTTCGGGTGCAGCTTGATTCCTACGGTGGTGGTTCCTAAGGCTTTCAGTGGATTGGGAAGCAGAATTTTCTTTTTATCCAGAGTGTATCCGAGCTGAGCCTTAGCAGCCTCAGATATTTCTTTTGAAGAGACAGAACCGAAAGCACGTCCCCCTTCGCCTACCTTGATGGCTACCTGGATTTCCTTTGTGGCAATCTCAGCGGCAAAAGCCTTTGCGTCTTCCAGCGCTTTCTGAGCTACTTTGTCTGCATGGGCTTTCTGGAGCTTTAAGTCGTTGATATTTTGAGGTGTGGCTTCCAGAGCAAGCTTTTTTGGGAATAATGCATTTCTGGCATATCCGTCGCTTACATTTACAGTTTCCCCTTTTTTGCCGAGAGATTTTACATCCTCTATTAAGATTACTTTCATTTTAAATCGCTCCTTCTTCTGACATTTTAATAAGTGTGTCTTTTAATTTTGTTCTTGCGTCTTCTAAGGTAACGCCGTCAAGCTGCGCTCCTGCGATATTTAAGTGGCCTCCGCCTCCCATACGTTCCATAATAATCTGGACATTAACTTCATCAATGGCGCGGGCGCTGATATAAATCCGGCCCTTATATTCAGTCATTACAAAAGAGGCTTTTACGCCGATGATGTTCAGCAGTTCGTTAGCGGCCTGTGCGCCGACAACTGTAGGACTTTCGAGCGCCTGGTTCGGCGGGCAGACGCTGATGGCGTAGCAGTCCCGGAATACCTCAGAGTGCCGTACGACTTCAGCTCTTGCCTTATAAGAGGCCATATCGTTTCGAAGCATCTTCCGCACTCGGGTTACATCTGCCCCGCAGCGGCGCAGAAACGCGGCAGCTTCGAAAGTACGCACGCCTGTCTTTGTGACAAAGTTATTGGTATCAATAATGATGCCTGCGTAGATGCAGTCCGCCTCGCGGCTTTTCAGACGTACATTATCTGAAAAATACTGCAGGATTTCCGCAATCATTTCACAGGCGGAGGAGGCATACGGCTCAATATAGGAAAGAACCGCATTTTTTATTACTTCACTGCCCTGTCTATGGTGGTCGAGGACAACGATAGTCTTCGTCATATGGAGCAGCTGCTCACATTCTGTCATGCTGGGCCTGTTTGTGTCTACCACTACGACGACCGTATCATTGTTTACAATAGATTTTGCCTCTGCATGGGTGACAAACATATCCTTTTCATAATCCGGGTTGTCCAGGAAAAGACTTACCCAGGGGCGGATGGAACCGTTGATGTCTCCTAAGACGATATGCGCGTGTTTTCCCAGCATTTTCGCGGCACAGTAGACGCCGACTGCCGCGCCAAAGGAATCTATATCCGTGACCTGATGTCCCATGATGACAACTTTTTCTTTACCGCCGATAAATTCCCGGAGTGCATGGGCTTTCACCCTCGCTTTTACGCGGGTACTCTTTTCCATCTGCTGTGACTTGCCGCCATAGTAGGAAATATTTTCTCCGTCTTTGACAACGGCCTGGTCGCCGCCCCGTCCCAACGCCATCTCAATGGCAATCCGGGAAAATTCACAGTTCTGGATATAACCGCTCCCATTAACGCCAATGCCAATGCTCAACGTTACATTCATTTCGTTTCCGATATTTACCGTCTTGACTTCTTCCAGAAGAGAAAAACGAGAGGCTTCAAGGTCTTTCAGGCTCTTGTATTTTATGGCAATAAAATATTTGTCTTTTTCAAGTTTTTTCACCACGCCGTCCAAATCGGAAATATATTTTGTGATTTTCCTGTCAATCAAAGCTACCAGAAGGGAGCGGCGCACTTCCTCTACGCTGTCAAGGGCCTCGTCATAATTATCAAGATAAATCAATCCGGCTGTCATTTTCTGCGCCTGGTTTTCGCGCAGACATTCATTCAAATCCGTGTTGTCAAAAAGATACATGGCAATCAGATAGCTGCTTCCTTCAGGAATTTCTATAATATCCACGGACTTGTCCAGGATTTCTACGGAAATCTTGCGGAACTGTACACGATAGTCCCGTTCGTTGTGAGTGATTTCTACAGAATTATGGCTGCGCTTAGAAGGTAACATTCCGGGGTCGATTTCAGGAAACGGAATCTGGATATTTTTGTGGTAAGCCTTGTCTTTTCCGATAATCCTGCCAAACTCATAATTCATCCAGATAAGCTTTCCTTCACAGTCCAGCAGCGCATAAGGAATGTCGAATTCCTCCAGCAGCTTTTTCTGTACTTGTCCATACTGGGTGGCGAAATAAATCATTTCATTCATGATGTTAGGTTTGTAGTGGAGCAGGAGAACCAGCGCGATAATAAGGTAGACTACCGTAAAGGCTGATACTACCAATCCTGCTTTTATATCTATGCAGTATACTAAAAAATCCATAAGTATTAAAAAGACCGTCATAATCAGCGGCCACTGCATATATGACTTGAGCTTTCCGTTGAACTTTACTTTTTTCCTGCCGTTCATGCCGCTCCTCCTCGTATACGGGAATGTATATCTATAACTGTATGGCAGTTTCCATACAGCCGGACAATTATATTCATCATAGCATTTTTTGGCGGGATTGGGAAGTGGTTTTTCACAGAGTTTCATTCAAAAGGATTTCGTTAGAAATCTTTTGGCTTTCCCAGGAAGCGGTGAGGGAAAGCCAGAAGATGATAGATGAATATTTACGGAGTTCAGCGCCATCCGCGGCAGTTCCTGTGACGGCATCTGCGGCGGTGCATTTCCTGGAACAGCAGGACGTCTATCATATCGCCCAGCCAGTTTTTTCTTGGCGGATAGCGCCTTCTGGTTTCACGGTTCATGGCAAGAACCTCGTCCTTATCTCCGTCTTCGGGGAGTTCATATTTGTCTTTTACTTTATCGTAAATAGTATTCCGTATTTTTCCCATCATTACCCTATCCGGATATTCATCAAACATGACGCTGCCTTCATATTCCATTTTGTCACATTCTTCCTCTATATAAGGAAGAATTTCCTTTGCTGCGTCCGGATACATTTCTTTTAGCTTTTGCATATCTTTATCGCTTTCCATTTCCTGCCAGAGCGCTTGAGGATATCCCGGCATTTGATAGTAGGGCATTTCTCCGTTTGCCGCCGGCTGTGCTGCGGGCATCCTCTGTGGAGGAAGCGTGTTTCCGTTTGATGGCTGCCAGCTATCCGGATTTCTGGGCTGCCACATATCGGCGTCCCGTGTTTGGGGCATATTCATTCCTCTTGGCTGTGCCATACATGGACAGGTACCATATTCAGGCTGGATATCCATGCCGTACCCCGGTACATAGCTGTTTCCACCTCCCATTTCATATTCCATTTCCTGCCGCCTTACCGGGCAGCCTGCGCATCTGCAATATCCCTGATAATTCATGTGATTTTTCCTTCACAGGCATTTTATATATTATATGAAACGCGGCGGAAGAAAGGAACTTATATGGTTATAAAAATTTTAATTTCCGGGTTGTGGTTTTGGGACAAACCCATTACAATAGAGGAAAAGTATTTTACCGGGGCGTCTGCCCTTTTGGAAACAGGGAGATTTAAAAGCAGAATGGAAGAATTGCAGAAAATTTTAGATGAGTGCCTGAATGGGAATTTGGTGTATATCGTGCTTAGCGGCGCCAGGAAAAAGGAAGGTATCCGTAAGATAAAGATACGCCCTATCGCTCAGAAGGGGGAGCTTCTGTTCCAGGCGTCAGAGCAGCTGGGGAAGCAGGAATTGCACAGGAACTATAGGAAAGAAGAACTGGTGCAGGTTTTGGTGCGGCATCTTCGGGAAGATTTTAAGCAGATGCAGATGCTTACTACGAAAGAAAATATATCTGTACTTGCAGGAAAAAAGGGAAATATCACAGTAAAAAGAAAATGCAGGCAGGAGGAAGGGCGTGCAGCGGACTTGTCCCATGACAGGCAGAAACGGTATATTCTGGAGGAAGGGACAGCGGTGCCTTTTCTGGTGGATTTGGGGGTGATGACGCCGGAAGGGAAAGTTGTGAAAGCGCGGTATGATAAGTTTCGGCAGATTAACCGTTTTCTGGAATTTATTGAGGATGTACGGCCGCAGCTTGACGAAGGGCGGGAGCTGACGATTCTTGATTTTGGCTGTGGAAAATCTTACCTCACATTTGCTATGTATTATTATCTGAAAGAACTGCAGGGATTGGATATCCGGGTAATAGGCCTGGATTTGAAAACAGAAGTTATCGAGCGCTGCAGGCAGCTGGCAGAGAAATATGGCTATGAAAAGCTTACGTTTCTGGCGGGGGATATCGCATCCTATGAAAGCGGCGGTACAGTAGATGTGGTAGTGACGCTCCATGCGTGTGACACAGCCAGCGATTACGCTTTGGATAAAGCGGTAAAATGGGGTGCAAAAGTCATTTTGTCAGTGCCGTGCTGCCAGCACGAACTGAACGCGCAGATACATAGCAGCGTACTTGAGCCGGTGTTGAAATACGGGCTTATCAAAGAGCGGGTGGCGGCATTGGTCACGGACGCGCTGCGGGCAGGGTATCTGGAGGAACAGGGGTATCAGGTTCAGATACTTGAATTCATCGACATGGAACATACGCCGAAAAATATCCTGATCCGTGCAGTAAAGACAGGAGGCAGAAAGAAAAATGAAAAGCTGGATGCCTGCGCAGAGTTCCTGGGGGTGGAACCTCTGCTGGGCAGATTGCTGAAGCCATAAGGGGAGGCACACAGGAATGGTTAAAAAAATAATGATAAGGGTAGGAATATTGCTGCTTATATTTTTCGCGGCAGTATTTGTATTTGGAAGGATTATCAATCGGGGGAAGCCGGATTCTACGCAGGAAATGGGGGAGCCGTCCCTGCCGTTGGTCTATGTCCTGGAGGAAGAAACACAGATGAACAGCCTGCACGGCCATGTGAAGGAAATGGACGTAATGGCGATGCGTGATGCGCTCACGCCAATCAGCAGTGAGCGGACGCTCACGATTCAGATTCAGCCTTTTCAGCGCCAGGTGAGCGGCGTAAGCTTTGAGGTGCTTACCTCCGATGGAAAGACTTCGATGGAAAATACAAAAGTAACGAAAATCAAAGAGGGCGAAAAGTATGTGACCGCTACCCTGGAATTGCAGAATAAAATCCTGATCAACACAGAGTATATGCTGAAAATCGTAATTACTTCCGGGAACCGTGACATTTATTATTATACCAGGATTATACGCCAGGACGGATTGAATGCGAAGGCATACATTGATTTTGCCACCGATTTCTACCAAAACTGCCTGGAAGGGAACGATTTAAATATTGAGGAGTTTGTGGAGCCGGATCCGGAGGCAGACAATTCCACTTTTGCACATGTGAATATCCACAGCAGCACGTCCCAGATGATTTGGAAAGGGATATCACCAAAGCTTTATTATGCGCCGGTTCCGAATATCTGTGAGCTGAATGAAAATACAGGCACGGTTGTCCTGGACTATATGATTTCTGCCGTTGACGAGGACAACCGCACGGAGCTGTACCGGGTATCGGAATATTACAGGATGCGTTATACGGACTCCAGGATACTTCTGCTGGATTTTGAAAGGGATACCAGCGAAGTGTTTGATCCGGAAGCGTCTATTTTGAGTGAGAAAGGTATTATTCTGGGAATTACCGGACGCGATGTGACGTATAAGAATGACTTGAAAAATAACTTCTTTGCCTTTGTACGCGAGGGTACACTGTGGAGCTATGATGTGAGTGGGAATAAACTGGTACAGGTATTTAGTTTTGCGCAGGAGGGGAAATTAGATTCCAGGTCAATGTATAACCGGAATGATATACAGGTTGTCAATATCGATGAGCAGGGGAGCATGTACTTTCTGGTTTGCGGTTATATGAACCGGGGAATCCATGAAGGGGAGTCCGGCGTGGCGGTTTATTATTATGATGCAGGGAGTTCGGTAGTGACAGAATGCCTGTTTGTGGATACGAATCAGGCGTTTTCCCTGTTGAAACGGGACGTCAAGTCCCTGGCATATGTGACGAAGGACAGAAATGGTTTTTATCTGCTGGTCAATGAAGAAGCATATTTTGTGAATATGGAGAGCAGGCAGGTGGACAAAGTGATTTCGGGGCTGGCCTATGGATGCTATGGGGCGTCCGCATCGGGAAGGCAGTTTGGGTGGATGGATGGAAAAGACCCATACGACGCTTCAGCAATTACAGTTATGGATTTGGAAACTCATGCGATGCGGAAAATCACCTGCGGAGAGGGTCAGCGACTAAAATTTCTGGGATTTATAGGAGAGGATCTTGCCTATGGGCTGGCGGATACCGAAAAGATAGACCTTAGCCATGAAGGAAGCGAAATTTTCCCGATGCATCAGATATTGATTGTAAATGAAGCCGGGCAGACGGTGAAAGATTACGCGCCCAAAGACTGTTATGTATCCGAAGCAGAGATTAAGGATGGCCTGATGACCCTTAAACGCATCCGTAAATCAGGAAGCGGCTATCAGGAAGCTCCGGAAGACCAGATTGTGGGAAGCGCTGCCAGCGAAGAGACAAGTTTTGGGCTGACGACGGCAGTTTCGGAAAGGAAAAAGGAAATTCATATCCTGAAAGTAGGAACTGCGTTAAAGGCTGCAGAGCCTCCCCGCCTTATTAAATGCCGTCAGCAGATTTTTGAGGGGTCGAAAGAGATTATTCTTGAGCCAAAGAAAAAGTCCGAGGATCTTTATTACGTGTATGCGAAAGGATACCTGGACGGTATTTATACTTCTGCGAACCAGGCAATCCGCAGGGCAGATGAGATGCTGGGCGTTGTAGTTGACGGGAAACAGAGGATGGTATGGGAGAGAGGAAATAAGCAAACGAAGCTGGATTTGAATGTCAAGACCTTCCCTGAAGTGTTTCGGGAATATAAGCTGGATGCGGCAGTTATACAGTCAGAGATGAGCCAGAGGGTTCTCGACCTTACCGGATGTACACTGGAGCAGGTGCTGTATTTTGTAAGCGCCGGAACCCCGGTGCTGGCGAAGACGCCCGGCGGGGTGGTGATTATCGGAGGCTATGATGAGTACAACACCAGGCTTTTGGAGAAAGGGGACGAAGAACTGACCTACGCAGGGCTGCAGGACAGCAAAGATATGTTTGAAGAGGCGGGGAATGTGTTTATCACATATCTCGATCCGATTACGGAATAAAGAAAACGGGCGGCTGTAAAAACAAGAGTCCGGCGGCATATGGTACACATAATCAAATATAAGTACTGTATGCCGCCGGAATCGCTTGTTTTGCAGCCGCCCGTTTCTCATTTTGACAAATGCTGAGGAACAGCTCTATGCAATCGGCATTCCCGCCACAAAAGCATACATCAGCACGAAGTGGCAGATGCTTCCGCCCATCACGAACAGATGAAAGATTTCATGAGAGCCGAAGGAAGGGTGCATGGAGTTGAAAATAGGCAGCTTCAGGGCGTAAATTACACCGCCGATCGTGTAGATAATGCCTCCGGCCAAAAGCCAGCCAAATGCGGCGGGCGGAAGGGCGTTTACAATCTGGGTAAATGCCAGCACGCATACCCATCCCATGCCGATGTAAAGCACGGAGGAAAACCATTTTGGGCAGGTAATCCAGCAAGCTTTTACTACGATGCCCACAAGTGCAATCGCCCATACCAGAGCGCAGAGCAGATATCCTGTCCGGTTATTCAGTACAATCAGACAAACAGGGGTGTAAGTTCCTGCAATTAGGATAAAAATCATCATATGGTCGATTTTCCGTAAAATACGGTTTGCCCGCTCGGATAAATCAAGGGAATGATAAATCGTACTGGCAGCATAGAGAAGAATCATACTCAGGATAAAAATCGTAAGTGAAACCAGATGGAGACGGTCAGGATTCCTGAATGCCTTGATCAAAAGCGGGGTTGCCGCAAAAACCGCCATCATCATGCCGATAAAATGAGTAATTGCGCTGCCGGGGTCTTTTAATTTTTTTGATGCCATTTTTATTTCTTTTGCCATAGTGGTACTTCCTTTCTGCTAAAATAAAATGCGCCAATACAATAAGTAGAGTCAATAATACTTAATGTAGTTTTAAATACTATGTCATGTTATGGATATATTATACCTATGGAATGGAAAATGCAAGGGTTTTTTAAGAAAAAAGTTCGTTGTAGTTTACGGCAGATAAGGTTATAATTAAGAAAATGGCAGCAAGCCGGCCGCGGGCAAGGCGGTTATGAAAAGTGCGTATTAAATTTGAGGTGAGTAAAAAATGACAAATCAGGACTGGTCAAATTTAGGTAATGACATCAGGAATCTTGTGCAGTCTGCGATTGATTCCCAGGATTTTCAGAAATTAAATGAGACAATCAGCCGGACAATCAACCAGGCAGTGGAGGGAGTCAGCCAGGGGCTATCCTATGCAGAAGAAAAGCTTAATGAGGGAAACCGAAAAGGAAAGTACCGCAATGTGTCCCCGAAGCAGGGGATGCGTGAAAAGAAGAAACAGGGTATGAATCAGATGGTGCCTGTAAGCGCAAATGCACTGTTTCGGAGCACAGCCGGAACGATGGGAGGGGGAATTGCGCTCTCCGTAAGCGGTTATACATTGGCAGGGGGGCTTGGTATTGCGGCAGTGATTCTGCTTTGGGTAGGGATTTTGGGGGGATTTCCCGTGCCTCTGAAAGTGGCGGCGGCGTTCCTGCCTTTTGCGCTTGCCGGCGGCATTGTAGGCGGAATGGGAACACGAATGATAAGGCGGGTGAAACGTTTCCGGGCCTACATAGGGAATTTCAGGAACAGAAACTACTGCTCGCTCAGGGAACTGGCAGCGTCAGTGGGAAAATCAGAGGGTTATGTACGCCGCGATATACGGAATATGCTGCGGAGAGGAATGTTCCTGCAGGGACATTTGGATAAGCAGGAGACTTGCTTAATGGTGAGCCATGAAGCGTATGATATGTACTGTGCGGCACAGGCGCAGCTTGAGGAACGCCAGCGGCTGCGGATAGAGGGAGAAAAAGAGCGGCAAAGCGCAGCGCCCGAGAGCTTGAATGCAGAGGATAATCCGGGACTGCCAGAGGCGGCGCAGAAAGTTATCCATGAAGGTGAAGAATATCTCAGGAAAATAAGGACATGCCGGGATGCCGTTTCCGGAAGGGAAATAGAGGAAAAGATTTCCCGCATGGAACTGATTGTACAGAAGATTTTCCAGAGAGTGGAGAAGCAGCCGGAGCTTGTGGATGAGCTGCATAAGTTTATGGGGTATTATCTGCCTACTACCGTGAAACTGCTGGAAGCTTATCAGGATATGGCGGCTCAGCCTGTGCAGGGCAGCAATATCCTTTCTGCAAGGCAGGAAATAGAGGGAACCCTGGATACCATTAACCAGGCGTTTGAAAATCTTCTGGACAGCTTTTTTCAGGACAAGGCGTGGGATATTTCCTCAGATATCACCGTGCTGCAGACAATGCTGGCGCAGGAGGGATTGACAGGCGCAGATTTTGGCGCGCGCAATACGCCGTTGAACAGCTAATATATTGAAACGGGAGGATGACATGAGAGAAGAATTTAAAGATTTTCAGGAAACGCCGACATTGACGTTCCATCCATTTGAGGAAGAGAAAGCGCCTGTGCCTGCAGCGGCGCCGGAAAAACCGGCAGAGGTTCCGGTTTATGAAGAGTCCATTTTGTCAGAGGAAGAAAAGAAGATGGTAGAGGACTTTTCAAAACAGATTGATTTGCACAATTCCGGCATGATTTTGCAGTATGGGGCGGGGGCGCAGAAAAAGATGGCGGACTTTTCGGAGTCTGCGCTTGAAAACGTGCGCACGAAAGACCTGGGAGAGGTCGGGGACATGCTTACAAATGTGGTTGCAGAGCTTAAAAGCTTTGACGCTGTGGAAGAAGAGAAAGGTGTTTTTGGCTTTTTTAAGAAAGGAACAAATAAACTGGGCGCTATGAAGTCTAAGTATGTAAAGGCAGAAGCGAATGTGACCAAAATCACCCGGGTGCTGGAAGGGCATCAGGTTCAGCTCATGAAAGACGTGGCAATGCTGGACAAGATGTATGAACTGAATAAAACTTACTTTAAGGAACTGTCTATGTATATCCTGGCAGGAAAAAAGAAGCTGGCTCAGGTAAGGGCAGAGGAATTGCCTGCACTTATGCAGAAAGCCGATCAGTCAGGGCTTCCCGAAGACGCCCAGGCTGTACGCGATTTGGATTCCATGTGCGGACGTTTTGAGAAAAAGCTTTATGATTTGGAGCTGACCCGCCAGATTTCTCTGCAGACAGCCCCCCAGCTCCGGCTGATCCAGGAGAACGACACAACAATGGCTGAAAAAATCCAGTCTACTCTGGTAAACACAGTGCCGCTCTGGAAGAGCCAGATGGTGCTGGCTCTTGGCGTGTCCCATGCTTCTCAGGCAGCGAAAGCCCAGCGGGAAGTCACGGATATGACAAACGAACTGCTCCGCAAAAACGCCCAGACCCTCAAAATGGCTACCATCGAGACGGCCAAAGAGTCCGAACGCGGGATTGTAGACATTGAAACTCTGAAAGCAACAAATGAATCCCTGATTTCTACTCTCGATGAAGTGCTTCGTATCCAGCGGGAAGGACGGGAAAAGAGGCAGGCGGCGGAGATAGAAATGCGGAAGATTGAGGGAGAACTGAAAAGTAAACTGCTCAGTACAGTAGGGGCGCGGTAGGCAGAATGGGGATATTGCGTTTTTTGGAAGCGGTTGTTTTCCATATATATAAAATAAGTGAATTCTGAAAACCCATTTGACAAATTTCCAGGCAGGGCTTATCATAAAAGCACAAGTTGATAAAGTAACGGGGAGCTGGCGCGCCGGCTGAGAGGAAATACGAGCGGATTTCGACCCATGAACCTGATACGGATAATGCCGGCGTAGGAAATGAGAGAATATGTGCGCAGTGAGTGCAGAAAACAGGGGCGTTCCGTCAGGGACGCCCTTGTTGCCGTAAAGGGAATTACCCACAAAGCGAAACAGGAGGAATGTATGGATTACACAACACAGATGGATGCCGCAAGAAAAGGGATTGTCACCCCGGAGATGGAAGCTGCGGCGGCGAAAGAGGAGATGGATGTCAAGGAGCTGATGGAGCTGATGGCGAAGGGACAGGCGATTATCCCTGCGAATAAGCGTCACACGTCTTTAAGCCCTGCAGCGATTGGTTCCAGGCTTAAGACGAAAATCAATGTAAACCTGGGGATTTCCAGGGACTGTAAGGACATGGATGTGGAAGTGGCGAAAGTAAACAGCGCTGTGGCAATGGGGGCGGAGTCGATTATGGATTTGAGTTCCTACGGCGATACCCGGACGTTCCGGCGAAGACTGACCAGCGAGTGCCCGGCTATCATCGGTACAGTGCCGATTTATGACGCGGTAGTGTATTATCATAAGCCGCTGAAAGAAATCACATCTCAGGAATGGCTGGATATTGTGAAGATGCATGCGGAGGACGGGGTGGATTTTATGACAATCCACTGTGGCATCAATAGGGAAACTGCCGGGAAATTTAAGAGGAATAAGCGTCTCACGAATATCGTGTCCAGGGGCGGTTCCATTATTTTCGCATGGATGGAAATGACGGGGGAGGAAAATCCGTTTTATGAGCATTATGACGAGATTCTGGATATCTGCCGGGAATATGATATTACTATGAGCCTTGGGGACGCCTGCCGCCCGGGATGTTTAAAGGATGCCTCGGATATTTCCCAGATTGAAGAGTTGATTACCCTGGGAGAGCTGACGAAACGCGCCTGGGAGAAGGATGTACAGGTAATGGTTGAGGGACCGGGACATATGCCGCTTGACCAGATTGCGGCAAATATGAAAATCCAGCAGACCATCTGCCAGGGCGCTCCGTTTTATGTGCTGGGGCCTCTGGTGACAGACGTGGCTCCGGGGTACGACCACATTACGGCGGCGATTGGCGGCGCGGTGGCGGCGGCATACGGCGCATCGTTCCTGTGCTATGTGACGCCTGCCGAGCATCTGCGCCTGCCGGATTTGGAAGATGTGAAGGAAGGAATTATCGCGTCAAGGATTGCGGCTCATGCGGCGGATGTGGCGAAAGGCATTAAAGGCGCAGTGGACTGGGACAACCGGATGAGCGAAGCCCGGAAGAAGCTGGACTGGGAAGGCATGTTTGAACTGAGTATCGACCCGGAAAAGGCAAGGCGTTACCGTGCGTCTGCGAAGCCGGAAAAAGAGGATACCTGCAGCATGTGCGGGAACTTCTGCGCGGTGAAAAATATGAACCGTATCCTGGACGGTGAAATCGTAAATATTTATGATGAATAAGAAAGTGCTTACCATTGCAGGGTCGGATTCCGGCGGGGGGGCGGGCATTCAGGCAGATTTGAAAGTGATGTGCGCCTATGGAGTTTACGGAATGAGTGTGATTACTGCCGTAACTGCCCAGAATACCCTTGGCGTCCAGCGAGTGGAAGAGCTGCCTCCGGAGGTTGTGGCGGCGCAGCTTTCCAGTGTGCTGGAGGATATTCGGCCGGATGCGGTGAAGATTGGGATGGTGTACTCCAGAGAAAATGTAGAAGTGATAAGCGAAGCAATCGAACGCTGGGGGCTGGAACACGTCGTGCTCGATCCGGTCATGGTTTCCAGCAGCGGCCGAGAACTTTTGCGCTCCGATGCGGCAGAAGCGATGCGGCAAATCTTGTTTCCCAAAGTTACGCTGGTTACGCCGAATGTGCCGGAAGCCGGAAAGCTGGCAGATTTTCTAAAGGGTTCTTTGGGTAAAGAAGAAATGCAGAGCAGCAGTGGGAGCTATCCAAAGGCGGCTATAGAAGAGCAGAGTAAAGAAGCGGATTGCGGAAGCGTTTTATGGACGGAAAACATGGCGTATGCCTTTTCTGAGCACTGGCACACGGCGTTCCTGATAAAAGGAGGGCACCGCAAAGGTGCGCCTGCCGACTATCTGTATGACGGAGAGAAAGGCATTTGGTTTCCGGGCAGGCGCGTGGAGACACGGCATACTCATGGAACAGGCTGCACGTTGTCGTCCGCGATTGCCTGCAATCTGGCAAAGGGATATTCTCTGGAGGAAGCCGTACGGGAGGCGAAAACATATCTGACAGGCTGCCTGGAAAACAGTCCGGGAATCGGGCATGGGCACGGAGCGCTGAACCATCTCTGGAAGATGAAGATAAGATAGCGCGAAGAAGCTGCCTTCGGATACGGTATGTTAGAAAATGAGCAGGACTAAACTGCGGGGATACGGTATACGCAGTACGGATGTCAGAAAATGGAGGACAGGCAATGATACACGGGACAGGAAAGAAATGGCTGTACCTGATTACGGATTTCTCTTACGGAAAGGAGAAAATCTGCGAGGCGGTTAAGGCGGGCATAGATTATATCCAGCTTCGGGAGAAAAATATTTCTTCCGCGGAATATCTGCGCCGTGCGCGGCTGCTGATGGAATGGGCGGAGAATTCAGGGGCGAAGGTTATCATTAATGACAGAGTGGATATTGCTATGCTCTGTGGGGCAGACGGCGTGCATCTGGGGCAGGAGGATATTCCGGTAATGGACGCTCGCAGGCTGCTCGGCGCAGGAAAGCTGGTAGGAGCTACGGCAAAGACGCCGGAGCAGGCGCGGGCGGCAGAGAAAGAAGGCGCAGATTATCTGGGCAGCGGGGCATGGTTTCCTACGCAGACAAAGGAAGACGCAGTGCCTATCACTGAGGAAAGGTACAGGCAGATTTTGGATGCGGTGAAGATTCCCAATTTAGCGGTAGGAGGAATTACAGCAGAAAATTGCGGGAAACCGTTGGAATGCGGATGCGACGGCCTGGCGGTTTCCGGAGGAATTATGAAAGCGGGGGATATTCCGGGCGCTATCCGGGGATTCCGCAGAAAAATGGGCTGAGAGGATCTGGAATGATAAAATTAAATGGAAAAGAAAGAAAAGTGTCTCCGGGAACGACGGTGGAGCAGATGCTTCTGGCGGAGGGGTTCACGTTGCAGCGGATTGCGGTAGAGCGGAACGGGGAAATTCTTCCGAAAGCAGAGTATGCGTCTGTTGTCACAGCGGACGGGGATATATTTGAAGTGGTAAATTTCGTAGGTGGCGGCTGATGGAAGTACATAAAGTTTTAACAGAGGAAGAAATAGATGCGCTGCTGATAGAACGCCACGGGCCGGAAAACCACCGGAAAATGAAACATGCCCACGCTGCAGTCGCGGGGCTTGGAGGGCTTGGTTCTAATATCGCGGTGATGCTGGCGAGGGCCGGGATCGGAAGCCTTCATCTGGTGGATTTTGATAAGGTAGAAGGCAGCAATCTGAACCGGCAGGTCTACAAGATGAAGCATCTGGGTATGGATAAGACGGAAGCGCTTGCGGGGGAAATCCGCGAAATAAACCCTTATATAAAAATGACTGTGGACAAGGTAAAAGTGACGTCTCAGAATGCGGCGGAAATTTTTCGGGGGGACAGGCTGGTTTGCGAGGCGTTTGACGTGGCTGAAAATAAGGCAATGCTGGTGAACACGCTGCTGGCGGAACTGCCGGAAACAATTCTCGTGGCGGGAACCGGGATGGCGGGATATGGAAGCAGCAACCTGATACAGACGCATAAAAGGATGCGCAGGCTGTATATCTGCGGGGACGGAGTCAGCGATATTGCAGGCGGAATCAGCTTGATGGCGCCCAGGGTGACGCTTTGCGCGGCGCATCAGGCGAATATGGCGGTGCGGCTGATACTCGGAGAAAGCGAAGCTTGAGCGGCTATGTATATAGAATTTGACACGGAAAAGAGGAGAGCACATGAAAGACGATAAATTGATTTTAGGCGGACATGTATTTAACTCCAGATTTATTCTGGGCTCGGGAAAATACAATCTGGATTTGATTAAAGCGGCGGTGCAGCATGCGGGGGCGGAAATCATTACCCTGGCGGTACGGCGTGCCAACAGCGGCGGCGAAGGGAATATCCTGGATCATATTCCGGCCGGCGTGACGCTGCTGCCGAATACTTCCGGAGCCAGAAATGCGGATGAGGCGGTACGTATCGCCAGGCTGGCACGGGAACTGGGGTGCGGGGACTTTGTGAAAATTGAAGTTATCCGTGACACCAAATATCTTCTGCCGGATAACCAGGAAACGATTCGGGCTGCCGAAATCCTTGCAAAAGAAGGCTTCGTAGTGATGCCATATATGTATCCGGATTTAAATGCAGCAAGAGATTTGGTAAGCGCGGGAGCAGCCTGCGTGATGCCGCTTGGCGCGCCGATTGGAACAAATAAAGGCCTGGCTACAAAGGAGTTTATTAAGATTTTGGTTGAGGAAATTGATGTGCCTGTTATTGTGGACGCAGGGATTGGGCGGCCTTCGCAGGCATGCGAGGCGATGGAGCTTGGCGCGGCGGCAGTCATGGCAAATACAGCAATCGCTACGGCGGGAGATATTCCTGCTATGGCAGAAGCATTTAAAAAGGCGATTGAGGCAGGACGGAGCGCATACCTGGCAGGCATGGGGAGAGTTCTGGACGGGCGCGCGTCTGCATCTTCCCCGTTGACGGGATTCCTGGCAGAGTAGGGGGCGTGGAAAGATGGAAAACAGATGGAACCATATGGAATACATGGAGGGCATGGAAGTTCTGGAGTCAGATGTGATGACGCAGGTTCTGGCAGCCATGAATCAATATGATTATGAGAAATATACGGCGGAAGATGTGAGGCTGGCATTAGCGAACGATATTCGTACGCCAAAGGACTTTGGGGCCCTGCTCTCCCCGGCGGCAGCTCCGTTCCTGGAAGAAATGGCGCAGCTTGCACAGCAGGAGACGCGGAAGCATTTTGGAAATTCCGTGTATATGTTTACACCGATTTATATTTCCAATTATTGTGAAAATTACTGCATTTACTGTGGATTTAACTGCCGCAATAAAATTCAAAGGGCGAAGCTTATTTATGAGGAAATTGAGAAGGAAATGGAGGCGATTGCAGCTACCGGGCTCGAAGAAATCCTGATTCTGGTAGGGGAGAGCAGGAAACAATCGGATGTTGAATATCTGGGAGAAGCCTGCAAGATTGCCCGCAGGTATTTTAAGATGGTGGGGCTTGAGGTGTATCCGATGAACAGCGATGAGTACGCATATCTGCACGAATGCGGTGCAGATTATGTTACGGTATTCCAGGAAACTTACGATTCCGATAAATACGAAACCCTTCACCTGGGCGGGCATAAGCGGGTATTTCCCTATCGGGTCAATGCACAGGAGCGTGCCCTGAAGGGCGGTATGCGGGGCGTGGGATTCGGGGCGCTGCTGGGGCTGGCTGATTTCAGGAAAGATGCGTTTGCTACAGGAATCCATGCATGGCTGCTGCAGAGGAAGTATCCGCAGGCAGAGATTGCATTTTCATGTCCAAGGCTCCGCCCGATTATCAACAACGATAAAATTAACCCGAAGGATGTGCATGAAGCACAGCTTCTGCAGGTAATTACAGCATACCGGCTGTTTATGCCCTTTGCGGGAATCACGATTTCCACGAGGGAAAGCGCCCGGTTCCGCGATAACATTGTCACGATTGCGGCGACAAAGATTTCCGCAGGAGTAAGCACAGGCGTAGGAAGCCATGTGGAAGAGCTGGAGGACAAAGGGGATGAGCAGTTTGAGATTGACGACAGCCGCGGCGTAGCGGAAATCCATCAGATGCTTTTGGAGCGGGGGATGCAGCCGGTGATGAATGATTATGTATACGTTTAAAAATATGCTGGCGGTAACGAACCGCCGCCTGTGTGAAAGACCGTTTTTAGAACAGATTGACTGGCTTGCATCCTGCCATCCCGCCGGGATTATCCTCAGAGAGAAGGACTTGGAAGAGGAAAAGTACCAGGATTTGGCGAAAAAGGTACTTGCCGTATGCAGAAGGCATGGAACTTTATGTATTCTTCATACCTGGACAGAATGCGCGCGGAAGCTGGGATGTCCCGACATCCATCTGCCGCTTTGGAAACTGCGCGGGATGGCCGGAAAGCTGGAAGGATTTCGGAGAATCGGCGCTTCGGTGCACTCCGTGGAAGAGGCGGAGGAGGCGTGCGCGCTGGGCGCTTCCTACCTTACCGCAGGGCATGTGTTTCTTACGGACTGCAAAAAAGGGATTCCGGCGCGAGGGCTGGACTTTTTACAGGAAGTGTGCCGGGCAGTTCCACTCCCTGTATACGGCATAGGCGGTATTACGGAAGAAAATGCCGCTTCTGTGCTGGAACAGGGCGCGGCAGGGTACTGTGTGATGTCAGGAGTGATGAGAAATCCATAAGCTGAAGTTATGATTTTTGGGAAGAAAACCGATGGTACAGGCCGTGCGCAGCAGAAGTCTGCGCTGTGTCCAGGCGCAGATAGAAAACCCGTGTGCAGATATTTTCAGAAATCCGCGCACGGGTTTTTAATGCGATATTTATCAATCTTTCTGTAAAAGCGTCTGGCTCTGCCAGAGGAAAAACAGATAGAAAAGAGATGCTCCGATGGATACAATAACTGTTACGACATTTGCCGTCTCTGAGGTAAACATTGTCTCAGGCGCACCTGAGGTCGTTAGCAGTATACGCGCGATAACCAGAAGATCGTAGAACAGGAAAATCTTCCAAATCAAAGAGGCGCGCTGGGAAAGCGCAGGATTGAGACGTTCAAGCGCTTTCCCTGTCGTAGTGCAGATACAGTAGAGCATGGCAATGTGCGGTACATAGAAGGCCATCTCAAAGAGCGCTGTGAGATATGCCGGCGCATGGCTGATGTAAGAATAGCTTACAAGCAGCGCCATAAGTACATGGACTACAGAAAAAATAAAGGCAGGCTGGTATTTCGGTTCTGCCTTGAACATGTTGTACAGGGCGTAAATAGAAATAAAGGATGAAATCACAAGCGTTATGGAGCCTAAAGCGGAAATAACGGATAAGAGGCTGAAGAGTTCAGCGAAAAATAAATAGTAAAGCCCTTTTCCAATGGCTCTGTTCTGGGTTTTGTTGATGCTTTTCATTTGAATAGAAACTCCTTTCTGAATGGCAGAGGCAGTCCGCTGCCGGGTATTGATAGTAGTATAACACACTTGTGGACGAATGGGGGAAAATCTTGAAATTTGGCGGTAAGGATATAGTAACAGTTCAGCTCAGGATGGAAGGTAAGAATTGCTATTATATAAGGAGCTATGGTATAATTCATAGAAAACGCAGATTATTATATGGATGAAGGTTAGGAAGGAAACTTTCAAATCTTCTAAGATGATGCAGTGAGTGCGTCAGAAAGAGGGAAAAATGACTTTAAAAGATTTACCGATTGGCAAGACTGCTACGATTCTCACTACCGGGGGAGAAGGAGCGCTGCGCCAGCATTTTTTAGATATGGGGTTGATTCCGAAAGCGGATATAACGATGGTAAAATATGCGCCGATGGGTGATCCGGTGGAACTGCGGGTACATAGCTATGAACTGACTTTGCGCCTTGCCGATGCAGAGAAGATAGAGATTGGAAATGTGAGGGAGAAGGCGGAAGAAGGTACCGTACCGGAACGGAAGGCCATTCCGCACCCGGGACTTGGTGAAGGAGGAAAATACCACGACAAGGCGGATGAGAATCCCCTTCCGGATGGGGAAATACTCACCTTTGCCCTGGCGGGAAACCAGAATTGCGGAAAGACGACGCTGTTTAATCAGCTTACCGGTTCCAGCTGCCATGTGGGGAATTTCCCCGGAGTGACGGTGGACAGGAAGGACGGGAAGATTAAAGGATATAAGAATACGCTGGTAACGGACCTTCCGGGGATTTATTCTATGTCTCCTTATTCCAATGAGGAAATGGTGACAAGGAACTTTGTACTGGATGAAAAGCCGAAGGGCATCATAAACATTGTGGATGCGACGAACATTGAGAGGAATCTGTATTTGACCATGCAGCTTATGGAACTGGATGTGCCTATGGTGCTAGCGTTAAATATGATGGACGAGGTCAGGCAGAACGGCGGCGCAGTTCTGGTGAATGAAATGGAGGAACGGCTGGGGATTCCGGTGATTCCGATTGCGGCGGCAAAAAATGAGGGAATTGACGAGCTTATCCATCACGCCATCCATGTGGCAAAATACCAGGAACACCCCGGAAGACTGGACTTTTGTAACGCGGATGATAATGGCGGGGCGGTGCACAGGTGTCTTCACGGTATCATGCATCTTGTGGAGGATCATGCCGGGGATGCAGGGATTCCTATCCGTTTCGCAGCGGCAAAGTTGGCAGAGGGGGATAAGCAGATTCTGGAGGCATTGGGGCTGGATGAAAATGAAAAGGAGACACTGGAGCATATTATTAAGCAGATGGAAAATGAGCGAGGGCTGGATAGGGCGGCGGCCATTGCAGATATGCGTTTTACTTTTATAAAGAAAATATGCCGTGAAACGGTGGTGAAACCCAAAGAAAGCAGGGAACATGTGCGCAGTACAAGGATAGATAAGGTGCTTACCGGGAAATATACGGCTCTTCCGTGTTTTGTGGCAATTATGGCGGCAGTATTCTGGCTTACGTTCAATGTGATTGGAGCGGGGCTTTCCGCCCTTTTGGAAATGGGTATTTCAGCGCTTACAGACGCCGTGGTTGCGGCGCTTACGTCCTGGAATGTGAATGAAACACTGCAGTCCCTGGTGATTGATGGGGTTTTTAATGGCGTGGGAAGCGTACTGAGTTTTCTTCCGGTTATCGTAACGCTGTTTTTCTTTTTGTCTATGCTGGAAGACAGCGGTTACATGGCACGGGTAGCTTTTATGATGGACAAATTGCTGCGGAAAATTGGGCTTTCGGGAAGAAGCATCGTGCCAATGCTGGTGGGGTTCGGATGTACTGTGCCTGGAGTAATGGCGAGCCGCACGCTTCCTTCAGAAAGAGATCGTAAAATGACGATATTGCTTACTCCATTTATGAGCTGCTCGGCGAAGCTGCCGATTTACGGGCTGTTTACAGCGGTGTTTTTTCCGGGACACGGCGCTCTGGTCATGGTGGGGCTGTATTTTGGAGGTATCCTGGCGGGAATTCTTACCGCGCTTCTGCTGCGTGGGACGCTGTTTAAGGGGGAGGCAGTTCCTTTTGTCATGGAGCTGCCGAATTATCGTATGCCTGGGGCGAAGAATGTAGGACAGCTTCTGTGGGAAAAGGCAAAAGATTTCCTCCAGCGGGCATTTACGGTGATTTTCATAGCGACGATTATCATCTGGTTTTTGCAGACTTTTGATATGCATCTGAATGTGGTGACGGATTCCCGCGACAGCATCCTGGCGGTGGGCGCGGGGCTGCTTGCGCCTGTGTTTGCACCTTTGGGATTTGGGGACTGGAGGATTTCTACAGCGCTGATTACCGGGTTTATGGCGAAAGAAAGCGTAGTTTCTACATTGTCTGTATTGTATGGGACAACGGCGCAGATGGCAGGGGCGCTTACCCCTCTGGCAGCGGGCAGCCTGTTGGCATTCTGCCTGTTGTATACGCCTTGTGTGGCAGCAGTGGCGGCTATCCGCAGGGAACTTGGCGGCAGGTGGGCAGCAGCAGTGGTTGTGGGACAGTGTCTTATCGCATGGGTAGCGGCATTGGCAGTAAGGTGTATTGGGCTGCTGCTGGGAATACAGTAAATATGCGAGAGGGCTTATAGCGTAAAATTGAAAAATATTATTAAATAGCCAAAACAATGTGCAGGCCGGTTTTCGCCGGCCTGCACATTGTTTTATAAACAAATAAAAAATAGTTGTTGACATATAAGTTGTATAGTGATATGGTTAATTACATAAGTAATGAACCAGGGAACGAAGAGGGGAGGTGAGAGCTTTTGAACGAAATATTGACACAGGAGAAATCCATTTATATTCAGATTAAAGAGATGATCGAGAATGATATCCTGCGGGATATCCTACTGGAAGAAGAACGTGTTCCGAGCACCAATGAGCTGGCGAAGCTGTATTCGATTAATCCGGCAACGGCGGCAAAAGGGATAAATTTATTGGCGGCGGAAGGGATTTTGCAGAAGAAAAGGGGGATTGGGATGTTTGTGGCGCAGGGAGCAAGGGAAAAGATAACGGCGAAAAGAAAAAAGAACTTTTATGATGATTATATAAAAAGCCTGTTGGCGGAGGCAGGAAGCCTTGGCATTACAAAGAGAGAACTGATAGAGATGATTGAAAGCTCAGAGGAGGGAGGAAGATAGGATGAGTAAATTAGTTGGAAAAGGAATTACGAAAACATATGGGGGTAAGGATGTGCTCCACAGCGTAGATTTGGAGCTGGAATCAGGAAAGATTTATGGAATGATTGGGCGTAACGGCGCCGGAAAGACCACGCTGCTTTCTATTTTGACAGCACAGAATCCCGCGACGAAGGGGAGCGTGACGCTTGACGGAGAGCCAGTGTGGGAAAATCCGGCAGCGCTGAAACATCTGTGTTTTTCACGGGAATTGGCGCAGGTTTCGGGAAATAATGTGAATACCATGAAGGTGAAAGAATATCTGCGGATTGCGGCGACGTTCCTGCCAAACTGGGATAAAGAGATGGCGGACAGATTAATCCGGGAGTTTGATTTGGATGTAAAAAAGCGTATCGGAAAGCTTTCGAAGGGGATGATGTCTATGGTGACAGTGCTGACCGCGCTGGCAAGCAAGGCGGATTTTACTTTTTTAGATGAGCCGACGTCCGGGCTGGATGTGGTGGCTAGGGAGAAATTCTATAAAATTCTTTTGGAGGAATATGAACAGACGGGAAGGACGTTCATCGTTTCTACCCACATTATTGAAGAGGCGGCAGATGTGTTTGAGGAAGTGGTTGTTTTGGATAAAGGGAGTATTCTGCTAAAAGAGAATACCCAGGAACTGCTAGAGAGAAGCTTCCATGTATCCGGACGGGCGGAAGAGGTGGAAGCAGCCGTTTCCGGTCTTCGCCTGTATCATGAAGAGAGGATCGGGCGCAGCCGTGGCGTGACGGTTCTTCTGGAGCCGGGAGAAAAGATTCGCGACGGGTATGATGTAAGTGTTCAGAGGCTGTCTTTGCAGAAGGTCTTTTTGGCGCTTTGCGGGGAGGAGGCATAGTATGGGGATGGGAAATGTGAAATACTGGGGGAGGATGTGGCTGGAGTATATGGGCGCCGTCATGGGAATTGCGCTGGCGCTGATGTTATTTTTTGCCGGAGGCAGGGTAATCTATCCTGGGGACGGGATAAATGGGATATGGAAGACAATCTGTGTGTTTTACCCGGCCTATCTGGTGCTTTCAGCGTTTTTCATCTTTTCGATAGGTACGATTTCGAGTTTTCAGACGTATCTGCCGGTTTTGGTTTCCCTGAATGCGACCAGGCGGGAAAGCGTATGGGGGATTCTTGGATATAATGCGGGGGGTGTAATGGCAATCACTGCGGTAATTGCCCTGTTTTGGATGATGCCCTCGTCAGAAGTGGGGAATGTAACAGAACTTTTGCTATTGATTTCGGGAATCCTGTTGATGTTTAGCGGAGCCAGCGTGCTGATGGGCGCGGTAGTCGGCAGGCTCGGGAAAAAAGGAGTGATTATTTTCATTATATTCTGTGCGGTATTTGGCGGCATATTTGGAGGTATGGCGGCGATAACGGCACAAAAGCCGGGAGATTTTCTTCTGGATTTCCTGATGAATTTTCAGCCTCTATGGGCATTTATTCTTGGCATAGGGGTATATGTCCTGGCGGGGGCTGCCGCTATGATGCTGGTCAGAAAAATGGAAGTGCGTGTATAAGGGGGATAATCATATGTTAGAAGTTATAAAAAAGCAGTTTCAGGTACAGTGGAAGGACTGGATTTGGTATGGCGTTATAACGGCAGGGGTCTGGCTTATTGGATGTATTGTTTTTAGTATTATACTGGAACATGAGCGAGAGGGTACATATTTTGAGTTTGGGACAATTATGGGGTGTACGGCAGTTGTTATGATGGGAATATTCACATCTATCGTGCAGCTTAGGCTGAGTTTTGACATGGAAGTGTCTATGGGATGCACCAGGCTGCGGTTTTTCATATCGCACTATATAGTAAATATAGTGATGAACGTTCTTATAGTTCTCCTGCTGATGCTGCTCTGCACGGTGGAGAAAGAAATTTATGCCACAGTGTTTCCCGGAATCAAAGAGGAGGCAGATATCATGGGAGGACTTGTCCGGCTGGCAGTTCCGCTGGCTTTGGCCGGTCCTGCGCTTGGCGGGCTTGGCGGCGCACTGGTGATGCGTTTCGGGCAGAAGGCGTTTTGGGCAGAATGGGCTGTCTGGATGCTGCTGTGCTTAGGGGGCCCAAGAATTATAGCGGCGGCGGAAGATGCACCGCAGTCGCTGTTTGGAATGATTGGGAAAGGCGTTCTGCAGATTTTGAATGTACTTCCTGTTGACGGCTGGATAATCGGGGGAACGGCAGTATGCCTGGGGTGCTGCGCCGGAAGCTGGCTGGTTCTCAGGAAACAGCAGGTAACGATGTGAGGCATAATCGGACATTTCGAAGTCCAGGTTTCTGGCCGTCAGGCAGCGTGAGAAGTCAATGTTTGGAAAAAAATTCTTGACATTGACTTCTTTTTTTGCTACTATGGACAATACACTATTGTGTAAGACTATGCCCAAATGGAGGTAGTCTGCCCAAAAGTAGCTAAGCGAAACAAGCATATTGAGATAGAAAGAACAGGGGTGAAATGTCAATGGAGAAAAACAGGATCCGTCCAGTCAAAAGCGGCAAAAGCTTCCGTATGAGCTACTCGAGACAAAAGGAAGTTCTCGAGATGCCCAACCTTATTGAAGTTCAGAAGGATTCTTATTACTGGTTTCTGAACGAGGGGATGAAAGAGGTTTTTGACGATATCTCTCCGATTGCAGATTACAGCGGTAAGCTGAGTCTGGAATTCGTAGATTTCACATTATGTGAAAAAGATGTAAAATATTCAATCGAAGAATGCAAGGAACGTGATGCGACATATGCCGCGCCGTTAAAAGTACGGGTAAGGCTGCATAACAAAGAAAATGACGAGATTAATGAGCATGAAATCTTTATGGGCGATTTGCCGTTGATGACGGAAACAGGAACTTTCGTGATTAATGGCGCAGAGCGTGTTATCGTCAGCCAGCTTGTACGTTCGCCGGGTATATATTATGCTATCGCACATGATAAATTAGGTAAAAAACTGTTTTCCTCCACTGTTATTCCAAACCGCGGCGCATGGCTGGAATATGAGACAGATTCAAATGACATTTTTTATGTACGTGTAGACAGAACCAGGAAGGTTCCGATTACCGTGCTGATCCGTGCGCTGGGATTTGGGACAAACGCTGAAATCGTTGAGCTGTTCGGTGAAGAGCCTAAGATTCTGGCCAGCCTCACCAAAGATACTTCCGAGAGTTACCAGGAAGGTCTGCTGGAGCTGTATAAGAAGATACGTCCCGGAGAACCTCTTGCAGTAGAGAGTGCAGAAAGCCTGATTATGAGCATGTTCTTTGACCCCAGAAGATATGATTTGGCAAAGGTTGGACGTTATAAATTCAATAAAAAACTGATGCTGCGCAACCGCATTGCAGGACAAGTCCTGGCAGAGGATGTGGTAGATACCACTACAGGCGAGATTCTGGCGGAGGCAGGAACGGAAGTGACGCGTGAGCTGGCAGATATGATTCAGAATGCGGCAGTTCCGTATGTGTTTATCCAGACAGAGGAGAGGAATGTGAAAGTACTCTCCAGTATGATGGTAGATATTACGAATTTTGTGGAACTGGATAAAGCAGAGCTGAAATCGCTGGGGGTTACAGAGTTAGTATACTATCCGGCGCTGGAAAAAATACTGGAAGAAAATGACGATATCGAAGATATCAAGGCAGCAATCAAGAAAGACATTCATGACCTGATTCCAAAACACATTACGAAGGAAGACATACTGGCTTCCATTAACTATAATATTCATCTGGAGTACGGCATCGGAAATGACGATGATATCGACCATCTTGGCAACCGTCGTATCCGTGCGGTAGGCGAGCTGCTCCAGAACCAGTACCGCATCGGGCTTTCCAGGCTGGAGCGTGTGGTACGCGAGAGAATGACAACACAGGATTTGGAGGGGATTTCCCCGCAGTCCCTGATTAATATTAAACCGGTAACTGCGGCAGTGAAGGAGTTCTTTGGTTCTTCCCAGCTGTCACAGTTCATGGATCAGAATAACCCGCTGGGTGAGCTGACCCACAAGAGACGTCTCTCTGCACTGGGACCGGGCGGTCTGTCGAGAGACCGGGCGGGATTTGAAGTGCGTGACGTGCATTATTCCCATTATGGAAGGATGTGTCCGATTGAGACGCCTGAGGGACCGAATATCGGTCTGATCAACTCTCTGGCAACTTACGCCAGAATCAATGAGTACGGCTTCGTAGAGGCGCCGTACCGGAAGATTGACAAGACAGATCCGAAGAATCCGCGGGTTACAGACGAAGTAGTCTACATGACGGCGGATGAAGAGGATAATTACCATGTAGCCCAGGCGAATGAGCCTCTGGATGAAGACGGACATTTTGTACACAAAAATGTATCCGGCCGTTACAGGGAAGAAACCCAGGAGTACGAGAGAAGGATGTTCGATTACATGGACGTATCTCCGAAAATGGTATTTTCTGTAGCTACGGCTTTGATTCCGTTCCTGGAGAATGATGATGCGAACCGTGCGCTGATGGGATCCAACATGCAGCGTCAGGCGGTGCCGCTTTTGACGACAGAAGCTCCGGTAGTGGGAACGGGTATGGAAGTGAAGACAGCCGTGGACTCGGGCGTCTGCGTAGTGGCAAAGAAAAACGGCACCATTGAGCGCTCTACTTCCCGGGAAATCGTAGTGAAGAATGATGATGGCACCAGGGACAACTATCGTTTGACCAAGTTTTCACGAAGTAACCAGAGCAACTGCTACAACCAGAGACCGATTGTTTACAAAGGCGACCGGGTTGCCGCAGGGCAGGTGATTGCAGACGGGCCTTCTACATCGAATGGCGAGATCGCTCTTGGAAAGAATCCGCTGATTGGCTTTATGACATGGGAAGGTTACAACTACGAGGATGCCGTACTGTTGAGTGAAAGGCTGGTTATGAACGATGTTTATACGTCGGTTCATATTGAAGAGTATGAGGCTGAGGCGAGGGATACGAAGCTGGGGCCGGAGGAGATTACCAGAGATGTGCCGGGCGTTGGAGATGATGCGCTTAAAGACTTGGATGACCGTGGTATCATCCGCATTGGCGCGGAAGTGCGTGCCGGAGATATCCTGGTAGGTAAGGTTACACCGAAAGGCGAGACAGAGCTGACGGCCGAAGAGAGGCTGCTGAGAGCTATTTTTGGCGAGAAGGCGAGAGAGGTAAGGGATACTTCCCTGAAAGTGCCTCACGGTGAATATGGTATCGTAGTAGATGCCCGTGTGTTTACCAGAGAAAACGGGGATGAGCTGTCTCCCGGCGTAAACCAGGCAGTCCGCATTTATATTGCCCAGAAGAGAAAAATTTCTGTGGGTGATAAGATGGCAGGACGTCATGGAAACAAGGGTGTGGTTTCCCGTGTGCTTCCGGTAGAGGATATGCCGTTTCTTCCGAACGGCCGGCCGCTGGATATTGTGCTGAACCCGCTGGGCGTGCCTTCCCGTATGAATATCGGGCAGGTGCTGGAGATTCATTTGAGCCTTGCAGCGAAAGCTCTTGGATTTAATATTTCAACTCCGGTCTTTGACGGTGCGAATGAGGAAGATATCATGGATACCTTAGACTTGGCGAATGATTATGTGAATCTTCCGTTTGATGAGGAAGAGAAGGCCGGTTGGAATTATGAAGAGGGCTGCATGGCCGGCGACGGCACATTTTATGATAAATATAAAGACATTCTTGGCGAAGATGTCATGCAGTATCTGGATGACAACAGAGATCACAGAAGTGTGTGGAGAGGAGTTCCGCTGTCAAGGGATGGTAAGGTAAGGCTCCGTGACGGGCGTACCGGGGAATATTTTGACAGTGCGGTAACCATCGGACACATGCATTACCTGAAGCTGCATCATCTGGTAGATGATAAAATCCATGCGCGTTCCACAGGTCCGTATTCCCTGGTAACGCAGCAGCCTTTGGGCGGAAAAGCTCAGTTCGGCGGGCAGCGTTTCGGAGAGATGGAGGTTTGGGCGCTGGAGGCATATGGCGCCAGCTACACCCTTCAGGAAATCCTGACGGTGAAGTCGGATGATGTAATCGGGCGTGTAAAGACTTACGAAGCGATTATCAAGGGAGATAATATTCCTGAACCCGGAATTCCTGAGTCCTTTAAGGTGCTGCTCAAAGAGCTTCAGTCCCTCGGGCTGGATGTGAAAGTGCTCCGTGAGGAGAATGGCGAGCAGAAGGAAGTAGAGATTATGGAGACGGTGGATTACGGCGAGACAGACATTAACCATATCATGGATGATAAGAGATATAAGGATGACCAGGAATCCTTTGGCGACCACGGATACACAGAACAGGAGTTTGAAGGCGGAGAATTAGTGGATGTGGCAGAAGAAGAGGAGGATGACACGGTGTTTGTACTGGAAGAGTCCTTTGACGGTGAGATAGAGGAATAAGTAGTAACATTTCGTTTGAAAGGAGAACGACGAATGCCAGAAGCAGCAAACAATGAAGTGTATCAGCCAATGACTTTTGATGCGATTAAGATAGGGTTGGCATCTCCGGAAAAAATTAGAGAATGGTCCAGGGGCGAGGTAAGGAAACCGGAAACCATTAACTACAGGACGTTAAAGCCAGAGAAAGAAGGGCTGTTCTGCGAGCGTATTTTCGGGCCTAGTAAAGACTGGGAATGTCATTGTGGAAAATATAAAAAGATTCGTTATAAAGGCGTGATTTGTGACAGGTGCGGCGTTGAGGTTACGAAGTCCAGCGTGCGCCGCGAGCGTATGGGGCATATTGAGCTGGCAGCCCCGGTGTCCCATATCTGGTATTTTAAGGGGATTCCTTCCAGGATGGGACTGATTCTGGATTTGTCTCCCAGGACTTTGGAAAAAGTGTTGTATTTTGCGAATTATATCGTGCTGGATAAAGGCGAAAGCGATTTGCAGTACAAACAGGTGCTTACTGAGAGAGAGTTCCAGGAAGCGCGTGAGAAATATGGATATACGTTCCGGGTAGGAATGGGAGCGGAAGCGATCATGGAGCTGCTGGAAGCCATTGATTTGGAAAAGGATTCCTCAGAACTGAAAAAAGGTTTGAAGGAGTCTACAGGACAGAAACGTGCCCGGATTATCAAACGTCTGGAAGTGGTAGAGGCTTTCAGGGAGTCGGGAAATCGTCCTGAGTGGATGATTATGACGGTGATTCCGGTTATCCCGCCAGATTTGCGTCCGATGGTTCAGCTGGACGGCGGACGTTTTGCCACTTCAGATTTGAATGATTTGTATAGAAGGATTATTAACAGGAACAACCGCCTGAAAAGGCTGCTGGAGCTGGGCGCGCCGGAAATCATCGTGCGCAATGAGAAACGTATGCTGCAGGAGGCAGTAGACGCACTGATTGATAATGGCCGCCGGGGACGTCCGGTTACGGGACCTGGAAACAGGGCGCTGAAGTCCCTGTCTGACATGCTGAAAGGTAAGTCGGGACGCTTCCGTCAGAACCTTTTGGGGAAACGTGTAGACTATTCGGGGCGTTCCGTTATTGTGGTAGGTCCGGAGCTGAAGATTTATCAGTGCGGCCTGCCGAAAGAGATGGCTATTGAGCTGTTTAAGCCATTCGTTATGAAGGAGCTGGTAGCAAAGGGAATTTCGCACAATATCAAGAGCGCGAAGAAGATGGTGGAGCGTCTGGAGACAGAAGTGTGGGATGTTCTGGAGGAAGTTATCAAAGAACATCCGGTTATGCTGAACCGCGCCCCCACACTGCACAGGCTGGGTATCCAGGCATTTGAGCCGATTCTGGTAGAGGGTAAGGCGATTAAGCTGCATCCACTGGTATGTACCGCGTTCAATGCGGATTTCGACGGTGACCAGATGGCCGTGCATCTGCCGCTTTCTGTAGAAGCGCAGGCAGAGTGCCGTTTCCTGCTTCTCTCACCGAACAACCTGCTGAAACCTTCTGACGGAGGCCCTGTGGCGGTACCGTCCCAGGATATGGTGCTGGGTATTTATTATCTGACGCAGGAGAGGGAAGGCGCAAAAGGAGAAGGCAAATGCTTCAAGAGTGTAAATGAGGCGATTCTTGCTTATGAAAATAAGGTGTTGACCCTGCAGACGAAGATTAGAGTCCGCGTGTCCAGGGAAACGCCGGAAGGAGAAACAGTAACAGGAATTGTGGAGTCTACGCTGGGACGTTTCATTTTTAATGAAATTCTGCCCCAGGATTTAGGATTTGTAGACAGGAAGAATCCTGAGAATTTCCTGAAACCGGAGGTAGATTTCCTGGTAGGCAAGAAGCAGCTGAAACAGATTCTGGAGAAAGTTATCAACACTCACGGCGCTACAAAGACAGCAGAAGTGCTGGATAATATCAAGGCAATGGGGTACAAGTATTCCACGAGAGCGGCGATGACAGTATCTATTTCCGATATGACGGTGCCGCCTGAGAAGCCGGAGCTGATTCAGAAGGCTCAGGATACGGTAGACCGTATTACAAAGAACTATAAGAGAGGCTTGATTACGGAGGAAGAGCGTTATAAAGAAGTAGTTGAGACCTGGAAGACTACCGATGATATCTTGACGAAAGCTCTGCTGGACGGACTGGATAAATACAACAATATTTATATGATGGCTGACTCAGGAGCCCGTGGTTCTGACAAGCAGATTAAGCAGCTTGCGGGGATGCGTGGACTGATGGCAGATACAACGGGACACACCATTGAGCTGCCTATCAAATCAAATTTCCGTGAGGGTCTGGACGTACTGGAGTATTTCATGTCTGCACACGGTGCGCGTAAAGGTTTGTCCGATACGGCGCTGCGTACGGCCGACTCCGGTTATCTGACCAGGCGTCTGGTAGATGTGTCCCAGGATTTGATTATCAGGGAGACAGACTGCTGTGCGGAAAAAGAGGGGGCAGAGATTCCGGGAATGTATGTAAAAGCATTTGCGGATGGAAAGGAAGAGATTGAGAGCCTTCAGGAGCGTATTACAGGACGTTTTGCCTGTGAGACGATTAAGAATAAAGACGGTGAAGTGATTGTTAAGGCAAACCATATGATTACTCCGAAACGTGCGGCAAGGGTAATGTCCGAGGGCGTGGACGAGAACGGAAAGCCGTTTGATAAAGTTAAGATTCGTACAATTCTGACCTGTAAATCTCATATCGGAATCTGTGCGAAGTGCTATGGGGCGAACCTGGCGACGGGCGAGCCGGTACAGGTAGGCGAGTCAGTCGGTATCATTGCAGCACAGTCTATCGGAGAGCCGGGTACGCAGCTTACGATGCGTACATTCCATACCGGCGGTGTGGCCGGCGGCGATATCACACAGGGTCTTCCGCGTGTAGAGGAGCTTTTTGAGGCGCGTAAGCCGAAGGGTCTTGCGATTATCACAGAAATCGCAGGTGTGGCTCATATTAAAGATACGAAGAAGAAGCGTGAGATTGATGTGGTTAATGACGAGACAGGGGAAACAAAGACGTACCTGATTCCTTATGGTTCCCGCATCAAGGCGCAGGACGGCGAGTATCTGGAAGCGGGCGACGAGCTGACAGAGGGTAGTGTAAATCCGCATGACCTTCTGAAGATTAAGGGCGTCCGCGCCGTGCAGGATTACATGATTCGCGAAGTACAGCGTGTATACCGTCTGCAGGGTGTGGAAATCAACGATAAGCATATCGAGGTTATTGTGCGCCAGATGTTGAAGAAGATACGTATTGAGAATAATGGAGATACAGATTTGCTTCCGGGTACGCTGGTGGATATCCTTGATTTTGAGGATGAAAATGAGAAAGTCCTTGCAGAAGGCGGCGAGGCCGCAGAAGGGAAACAGGTGATGCTTGGTATCACAAAAGCATCTCTGGCAACAAATTCCTTCCTGTCTGCAGCATCTTTCCAGGAGACGACAAAGGTTCTGACAGAAGCCGCGATTAAGGGCAAAGTCGATCCATTGATTGGATTGAAAGAAAATGTCTGCATCGGTAAGTTGATTCCGGCAGGAACCGGTATGAAGCGGTACAGGAATGTAAGGCTGGATACAGGAATAGAAGAACTTCAGGAAGAGAATGAAATGGAAGTTTCCGAAGTGGACTTTGATGAGATGGTTCAGGATGAGGAAATCCAGATTATGGAAGAGGAAGAAGAGGCAGAACTTTTATCCATGATGGAAACAGAGTAAAAGCGTAACCGTTCAGCTTGTCTGAACTGCGATATAAAAGCCGAGAGGCTGCTGCGGATGCAGCAGCCTCTTCTTGTATGTTATGGGTGGCATTTTTAGGAAAGGAAACAGATATGGAAAACAAAAACTATGGGAAAGACCGGCGGAGAGGGCATATGATTACGAAAGTACTGCCTGGTTCTATCGCAGAAGAAATGGGAATCGAACCGGGGGACCGGCTTATGGAAATTAATGGAGAGATGATAGAGGATGTATTTGATTATCGGTTTGATATCAAAGATGAACTGGTGGAAGTGCTGATTCGGAAGGCGGACGGTGAAGAATGGCTGTTAGAGATAGAGAAGGAGTATGATGAGGATCTGGGGGCTGAGTTCGAGACAGAGCTGATGAGTGACTATAAATCCTGCTGCAACAAGTGTATTTTCTGCTTTATTGACCAAATGCCGGAAGGGATGCGCGAATCCCTGTATTTTAAAGATGATGATTCACGGCTTTCCTTTATGCAGGGAAATTATATCACGCTTACCAATATGAAAGAAAAGGATATTGAACGAATTATCCGGTATCATCTGGCGCCTATCAATATTTCTGTGCAGACCACGAATCCCGTGCTGCGCTGTGAAATGCTGCATAACCGCTTTGCCGGGGATGTGCTGAAATACATGGACAGACTGTATGCACATGAGATAGAGATGAATGGACAGATTGTAGTGTGCCAGGGAGTAAACGACGGTGATGAACTGGTGCGTACCCTAAATGATTTGGAGAGATATATTCCTTTTATGCGGAGTGTTTCGGTGGTTCCTTCCGGACTTACGAAATACCGAAAGGGGCTGTATCCTTTGGAGGTATTTGGACGGGAGAAAGCACAGGAAACAATTTGTATCGTGGAGCGGAAGCAGAAAGAATGTATGAAACAGCATGGTATTCATTTCGTCCATGCCAGTGATGAACTATATGATTTGGCAGGATGGGAGATGCCGGAGGCAGGACGGTATGACGGTTATCTCCAGCTGGAAAACGGTGTGGGAATGGTGCGGCTGCTGGTGGAAGAAGTGCAGGAAGCGCTGCGCCTGCTTGGCAGCGGAACGCAGAAAATAGAACGGAAAGTTACGATAGCTACAGGTATGATAGCAGCAAAGGTTATTACAACGCTGGCAGGAAATGTGATGGAGGCAGTTCCGGGACTTGAAGTTCAGGTAGTTCCTGTCAGGAACAGATTCTTTGGGGAGACGATTACCGTAACCGGGCTGATTACCGGGCAGGATTTGACAGGACAGCTTCTCGAGCTGAAAAAAGGAGGTTTTGATCTTGGAGAGACGCTGCTGGTTTCTGCAAATATGTTCCGCACAGGGGAAAGGGTATTTCTGGACGATATGACCCAGGAGGAGGCAGAAGAGGCGTTGGGAGTGTGTATAACGCCGGTAGATTCCTCAGGAAAGGATTTTGTAAATGCTTTGATTGACAGAGATTATAGTATGGGGCGGGTAAATGACAGATTTGTGTATTTGGATGGAAAGGCGTTTTAGAAAATTGTAATATTGCAGAGCTGCTGCGAAGATGGGATTCTTTTGGAAGATTCCGCTTGCAGCAGCTTTTGCTATTTTGTATTTTTTTGTTTCTGCATTACTTTTAGGAGGTCGTCCACGGCATCTTTCTGATCAGGGTTCAACTGGCGGTAATAGTGGAGCAGCCATACCTCATGCTTTGAGAGGGCGGGGGGTTCAATGGTGACGGAAGGCTGGTTTCCCAACAGATAATCCGTTGACACATTAAAAAAGTTTGCAATTTCTTTTAAAATCTTGTAATCAGGTTCCCGGCGGTTATTTACATATCCGTTTAATGTCGTGGGGGCTATCTTTAACTCCAGCGCCAGCTGCTTTTGTGAAATGCCATGATGATATAGCAGCTGAAGCAATCGCTGTCCGAAATCCATAAGAATTCTCCTTATTTCTAATTTGTAGAGTCACTAAAAACATAAGTTGTATTTTTTATTATATCTGCCTTGTCCGAGAAAAGCAAGAAAAAAGTTGACAATACGCGAAACGCGTATTACAATAAATGGAAAATACGCAGAAGAGGAAAAGGAAAGACGTATCTACTAAATACTGATAAGACGGGCGGAACGCATATGTCAAAAATAAGAATACTGTATAAAGATAATCAAATTTTTGTTAAAAGCAAACTGGACCGAAGGGAGACTATCGATGAAAGGGAACTTCAGGTTCTCAGCCAAATGCAGATTTATGGAGTGATGTTTCCAGAAGTCCAGGGAAGAAAAAAGCTCAGTTACCGCTCGCCAGCCGGGATTACGTTGCACGAATATCTGGCAAAGGGAATCAGAAAAAAGGATTTTACCAATATTTTGTTTCAGATTGCAGAGATTACGAAAAAGATTGAGTGTTGCGCACTTAATTTAAAAAACATGATTTTGAACGTGCAGTATACATTTATTAATGAAAAGACAAAACAGATCTATTTTATCTATCAGCCCATCAAAAGCCAAAATTTTTGTACAAGTATTTTTGATTATCTAAACGACGTCGTTTTTGGCACAGTGTTTCAAGCGCAGGAGGATATGAAGTTTATCACTGATTTTATTGGTTTTATAAAAGGGATGAACTCTTATTCCGCAAAAAAGTTGGAAAATTATCTTAGAAATGTCTGCCCGGAACTGTATGGACAGCAGCGGGACCATAGCAGAGAAACAGGAGACGGAGAAGAAACTACTCTTTTGGAAGAAACTACTTCTTTGGAAAAAGATACGGAATTTTTGGAAGAAGGAGGCACGATGCTTTTGGAAGAGGGGACAACACTGCTGGAAAATGCACAGACGGTGCGTGCCCATTTAGTAAGAAGCAGCAATTATGACAGAGTTGATATCAATAAACCTGTTTTTCGTATAGGCAAGGAGAAAAGTTACGTAGATTATTTTGTGGCAAATAATAATGCTGTAAGCCGAATCCATGCGGATATTGTTAAGCGGGGGGAATCTTTTTACATCAAGGACAATAATTCGACAAACCATACCTTTGTAAATGGGAAGATGATTGATAAGAATGAGGAAATCGAAATTTTTGACGGAGATGCGATTATGCTGGCAAACGAAGGATTTGAATTTCATATATGTGGCTAGTAAATCATGGAGGAGAAAGGGAAATAATAATGAAGTATCTGGGTGCGGCAGTCTCTGATACGGGGATTAGCAAAAGGACAAATCAGGATGGTGTTTGCATAAAGATAGCAGACACAGAGCAACATGGGCAAATTGCCATGTGCGTACTATGCGACGGGATGGGAGGACTGAAAAAAGGGGAATTAGCCAGCGCTACGGTAATCAGGGCATTTATTGAATGGTTTGAACAGCAGCTTCCATGGAAAATATCCGGCGGTATCTGGGACGGGCTGTCGGCGGATTGGGAGCGGCTCGTTAAGGCGTGTAATTTTAGAATCCTTGAGTATGGCAGGAAGGAAGGCATTACCCTGGGGACTACAGTCAGCGCAATCCTGCTAATGGAAGGGCATTACCTGATTGCCCATGTAGGAGACTCACGGGTTTACAAGATTGCCGGTACGGTGGAACAGCTTACGGAGGACCACAGCTTTGTAGCAAGGGAAATAAAAAGAGGAAATATGACCGAGGAGGAGGCGGAGAACCATCCGCAGAGAAATGTTTTGATTCAGTGCGTGGGAGCTTCCGGGATAGTTACGCCAGATATCCTGCATGGAAGGACAGAAAAGGGAGATGTATATATGCTCTGCTCGGATGGCTTTCGGCATAAGCTGAGCACAGAGGAAATTTATGAGGAATTTCGGGCAGAAAATATCGGAAGTGCAGAAATCATGGAAGACAAAGAAAGATATTTGATAAACAGGGTAAAGACAAGAAATGAAAGAGATAATATTACGGTTGCTCTGATGAAATGTGAAGAGTAGGGGGAATGGGAGCGTATGGCAACAAAAGTCGGTACGGTACTTGATGGAAAATACGAGATATTAAAGCAGATTGGGAAAGGCGGAATGTCCATAGTATATTTGGCAATGGATAAGCGCCTGAATAAACAGTGGGCGGTTAAAGAGATTCGGAAAACGGCCAGTGGGAAAAATAATGAGGTAGTCGTTAACAGCCTCCTGGCAGAGGCAAACCTGATGAAGCGCCTGGACCACCCGGCACTTCCACGTATTGTGGATATTATTGACAATGGACAGACGATCTATGTCATTATGGATTATATTGAGGGCGAGTCTTTGGGGAAGATTCTGAAAGAATATGGCGCACAGCCGCAGGAGCAGGTCCTTGACTGGGCAAAACAGCTTTGCGACGTCCTGGAATATCTCCATTCCCAAAAGCCTCCGATTATTTACCGGGATATGAAGCCGGATAACGTGATGCTGAAGCCCGAAGGAAACCTAAAGGTCATTGATTTTGGTATTGCACGGGAATATAAAGAAAAAAATCTGGCAGATACAACGATATTGGGGACGAGGGGGTATGCGCCGCCAGAGCAGCACGGCTCCAGGCAGACAGACGTCCGGTCTGATATCTATGCCCTTGGCATGACGATGCACCATCTGCTTACGGGAGCCGACCCGCGGAATGCAGACTATATGTATGCGCCAATCCGTCAATGGAATCTGGAACTTTCAGGAGGCCTGGAAAGGATTATTGACAAGTGTACGGCGCTTGACCCGGAGGATCGTTACCAGAACTGCAGCGAGTTAATGTACGCATTGGAGCATTATGAAGAAGAAGACGGCGCATACAAGAAAAAGCAGAAAAGGAAGCTGGCTTCCTTTATCATTGCGGCATCCATGTCAGTGGTCTTGGGTACGGCAGGACTGGGCGCGCAGGCTATGGGGGCTTATGAACACAGCAGAGATTATGAACAGATGATTAATATTTCCGATTCCACGCCGTATGACGAAAAAGTGCAGAGCTATCTGGAAGCCATTGATTTGTCGGGGACAGACACAAGGGCATATTTGAAGCTTCTGGATGCATACCAGGAAAACGGGCAGTTTGGAGATGAGGAGAGTAAGCAGTTTATCGCAAGATATAATCAAAATAGAGAACAGCTTGAGACAGAGGATAGGGAGTATCTGGAGTTGGCATATGAGTCAGGAATTACTTATTTTTATCTGTATTCAGGAGGAGATAGCACGTTTCGGAATAGGGCGCTGAAAGCATATCCCTATTTTCAGTCCATAGTGGAAAGTAAAAATACTGAATATCAATATTATGAAATTTCTCAAAGCTATCAGATTATAGGCGAGTTTTACACAAACTACGTAGTAAATGCTACCAGCGTTAAGGAGCCAACCAAGGAAGCGTATGAAGGGCTTCTGGATTCCCTGAACATATGTATAGATAAAGTAGAGAGCTATGATTATGATGATGCGGCAAACATCAAGCTGACGATGTATCAGGAGATTGTGAACCTGTTAAATGACCATAGGAGGGGACTGGCATCCGTAAAAATAGATAAGAATTCTGTTTTAAAAATGTTAGAGATTATCCGTGAAAAAACGGAGAAATTAGCGGTAACCCAGCAAGCGTCTTTGGCAATCCGGGATTCTATCTTGTATTCCTGTGAACAGTATGTGGAAAATATTGAACGAGCGTACAGCAATATGGAAGAAAGGAGGCAGTAAATATGGCTCAGACGTACGAGGCGCTTTCTATCGCGGCTTATTTATTGGCGGCCTTGAGTTTGCTGCTGGCAGTATTTTTGTGGTTTCGTTTTAAAATTTGGGGTGTTATCGGGGACTTGAGCGGACGTACGGCAAGGAAGTCCATCGAAGAGATGAGAAGGATAAATGAAAAAAGCGGCCGAAAATCTTACCGCCCGACACCCATTGGGGTAAGCCGTGGGAAAGTGACAGAGGTCATGGAGAACCAGCAGATTCCGGTAGATTCCGGTAAGAAAGACGCTACCATGGCGCTGGAATATACCAGCAATGGAACAGAGCTTCTTAGCAAAGGAACAGAAGTGCTGCGTCAGACGGAGAAACAGGCGGGGAAACAGCATCACCCTGCAGAATGTAAAATTTTGAAGAGCATCGTGCTGATTCATACAGAAGAGGTGATTTAGTGAGGCGCATAAGCCCTGCATAACACTTGGAATATAGCGGAGGAGGAGAGAAAATGAAGAAATATTGGGAAAACATGATGAAGCGTTTTCTGGCAGTGATCCTGGCAGCCGCACTCGTGGCAGGATTGGCCCCCATGACAGTTTTTGGGGCGGAAGATACAAATTCCACAGCATTTGCAGCAGAAGAGGAAAAACCTCAGGCAGATGAGCAAGGGGAACCTCAAACAGAGGAGCAGAACGCGCAGGCGGAAATGGTAACCGTGACGGTTGAAAGCCGGGGAAGCGGCACAGTGAAACTAAATGGGAGTGAGACGGACAGCGTTACTGTGGAAAAAGGAAGCCAGGTAGGAGTGGAGCTGATTCCGGTTGATAAAGGAACTGCCACAACCTATATTAAAGAGATTAGCGCAGGGGAGGAGATAGAGCTTCCGGAAAAATATAAGAAGTATTCGGGGAGCATTGCTGCTGATGGCAACAAGCAAATCCATGTTGTTTTTATGACAGAATATAAGGTTACGGCGTCGGCGGGAGAGGGCGGAAAGATTACACTGGACGGTGAAGAGCTAGATACAAAAAAAGTAGACGAAAACGGAACAGTCCAGATGCGGGCGGAAGCAAACGCAGGATATCAGCTCATGCAGGTGTTAGTGGATGGAAAAGAACAGCCGCTGTCAGATACGGACAGTCTGCAGCAGAATATTTCAGTGCCGAAGGATATAGAAATCAAAGCTCTTTTTGTAAAAGTTTACACGCTTACCGTGAATTATAACCAGGAGCAGGGAACTGTCGTTACCAATCCTGAATGTATAAGCGGCTCTGTAGTGGTAAGGAAAGATAGCCAATTGGAAATCACGGCTGCCCCTAAGACGGGTTACCGTGTTTCAAAAGTGGTAAAAAACGGTGCGGTTCAGAATTATACAGAAAATGATAAAACGTATACCGATACTGTTGGCAAGGCAGATAAGGATTACACGTATGAGGTTAGTTTTGCGTTGAACTGTTATACAGTTGCTGTCAGGATCAAAGGGGCAGAGACGGGGGGTGAAGTTTCTTATTCGGGCGGAAGCGGAAATGGAAGTTTTCAGGCAAATCTAAATTCTGAACCCAAACTCACCCTCAGCCAGAAAAAAGGGTATCATGTGTCTGCTCTTACAGTTGGGGGAGTGGATAAAATGGATTCTTTAGAAGAGACAGCAGAAGGAGGTTTCACAGTCACTCTCCCGGCTGTCACGGCAGATACGTCAGTCGAGGTGACATTCGGGAAAAACGAAACAGAAGAGGCAGGAGAGAACCCATTGGAGGGGGATTCTTATAAAATTGTTTTGCTGGATGAGAAAAATAGCCCTGTGGCGGTTCTGCGTAAATATACGGAAGAAAGCAATTCGCAGAAAGTATTTGTCATTCCGAAGGGAACGAAGATAAAAATAGAGCCGCAAGGCGAGTATACAAGAGTGACGCTCAATGGGAAAGGAAGTTCTCAGGAGACGATAGAGGCTACAGGGACACAGGAGATTCATACGGTTACTGTGGGGAAAGGCAGGCTGGGGAATGTCACGCCTAAAGATATTACGATGAATATCAAGCTGGCAGTGGACCAGGACGCCCCTTCGGTGGAAATAAAACCGGCGCAGGCAAATACATATGGCTATTATCATGCAGATGTACCGGTGGCGTTTACCGTGACGGATGAAGGAGTATATTCAGGTATTGGGAAAGTAGAATATCGGATTACCAGCGGTGGGCGTGAGACAATGCCATATACCATAGCATATGCGCATGATCCGAGCGGAGAGTCACAGCCCTCTTATATCGGAAACATTACGGTATCTGCGGAGAATAACGATAGTGATAATGTGAAAGTATATCTGCGTGTTACAGATTTGGCGGGAAATGTCTATACGATGGACGAAGAAGATGCATGCAGTCTGAAAATCCGGGCGGGCAAACCTACGGGGGAAGTGCAGTTTAAGGCAGATTCCCCCCATAGAGAAGAGGAAGGGAGAGCGTATTTTGGAGCGGCGCGCAGCGCCAGCCTTGTAATCACAGATACAGCAGATACCTTTGTAGAAGATATTACCGTAAATCCGACAGGCGGAGAAAAACATTATGGGATGGCGGTAAAGGTTGATGCAGTGGACTTCAATGGAAATGAAGTGATTTTTACCGGCGAGGATCTGAAAGTTGCATGGACTCATAGTGGAGACAGGCATACGGCGGAACTTACGTTTTCAAAGGATGCAAATTACACGTTGGAGTCTTTTGTGTATACCAATAAAGCCGATATGAGTTCCGGGGATATTGAGATTAAGGGAAATTTCCCAAGTACATTTACAGTAGATACTACCCGTCCGGTTACCTCTGAACAGGGGGATCGGGAAAATGCGTCCTGGATTGGGTTTGAGGAGAATATATGGTCGAAGCTGGCGTCGGCGCTGACCTTTGGAGCCTGGTCTAATGGAACCGTTACTGTGGAAGCTGGCGGGAAAGACGCTACATCTCCCATTGCCGCCCCGATTAAGTATTACAAGACAGATGGAGATACGTCTCTGAAGACGGCAGCGGAACTAGATCAACTTTATGAAGAGGGAGAGTTTACAGAGGTTCCCTGCCAGGTAGATCAAGATGAGAAATTTATTGTGTATGCAAAAATCATAGATTATGCGGGAAACTCTGTTTATATCAGCACGGAAGGCATTATCCGTGAGACAAAGCCGGGAACTGTGCAGGCAGAACTGGTGGGGGGCACTAATGCCTATGGCTATTATAATACGGATGTAAAAATCAGGGTGGACGCCAGTGATTTCCAGGAAGAAGGAGCGCTTACTTCCGGCATTAAAACCATTGACTATACGATTAAAGGAGAAGATAAAAAGGGAGAAAATAAAGAGAAAAAAGGGAATTTATATACATTTAAAAAAGGGGGGGAAGTACTGAGCGAGTGGGACAGCGAGACGCAGGATGCTTATATTACGGTAGAGGCTAAAGAATTTTGCGGGGAGAACATCACAGTAACCGTTACGGCGGAGGATAATGCCGGAAATTCATTTACAGGAGATGAACTGACGGTAAATATCTGTTCAGAGCCGCCAGAGGTATCTGTTAAATTTGAGGATACAGCTAATAAAACAACAGCGGAAGGCAGGGGATATTTTCAAAATGCCAGGGAGGCGGTTATCACAGTTAAGGACAAGGCTTTTTGTGAGGATGTAACTTTCGGGGAGGAAGAAGCGTACGGCCTGACGGTGAATGTAAAAGCAGATGTCAAGGGCGAGAAAGAGGATTTAGACTACTCTGCGATGGCAGGAGTATGGACGCATGAGGGAGATTCGCATACTTTAAAAATTACCTTTCAAGAGGAGCTGAATTATACATGGTCCCTGTCCTATAAGAGCAAAGCGGATTTAACCTGCCATACGCATGATGGGGATTCCTGTGAGGATGGTTCCTGCAAAAAAGCACATGTGTCATATGTCGGCGATACGCCGCAGACCTTTACGGTGGACAGGACGGACCCGTTTGAAGGGGAAGTTACGGTGGGAGAGGAGCTGTGGGATAAGATTGTGCAGACACTAACTTTTGGCTTGTATAGCAATACAGAGGTTACAGTGGCAGGAACAGCACAAGACAGCCTTAGCCCGGTGTGGCTGGAATATTACATATCAGAGGATACCCGCGCCAAAACAGTGGAAGAACTGGATAAAGCGGCCTTTACGGTGTTTAAAGATGAAGAAAGCGGTGATACGTATTCTCCCAGGATGCAGTTTCCTCTTTCACCGGAAAAACGTTTTGTATGCTATATGAAGGCCACAGATTATGCGGGGAACTATATTTATATCAGTTCAGATGGATATATTCTTGATGCGAAGCCAAGTATTATTACACTTACGCCGGAACCTGCAAACGCAAGTGGTCTTTACAATCATGATGTGAAAGTGGCAGTAAAAGTATCAGAACCACAGCCATACTCTGGAATTAAAAGCGTTTCTTATGAAGTCAGGAACCAAAATAAGGTGACGGACAGCGGAAGCCGCCAGTTTGGTGTGGAGAATCCAGAATATAGAGATTTGCAGGCGGAGTATTCTGATACGATTGTCGTAGATGCCAAGGAGAATAATAGCTGTAATGTAGTGGTAACGGTAAACGTGGAAGATAATGCAGGAAATAAGGCAAGCGCGTTTGTTACTCTTGATATTGATGTTACAAAGCCTGCTATAGCCGTTTCTTATGACAATAACCAAGATAACGGTGGGAATGGGTATTTTAATAAAAATCGCACGGCAACTGTGGCAATTACCGAGCGGGCGCATCATTTTGATGCTGCCGCCGCCACGGAGGGGATTGTAATCCGTGCGGTGGACTCATCGGGGAAAACCGTAAAGCTCAACCGCAATGCCATGATTAGCGCATGGACGGCAAAAGAGGGAGTGACGCCAGATGATGCCGTACATACAGCTACCGTTTCCTATTTTGCAGATGCCAACTATACCGTTTCCATTTCCTATACAGATAAGGCAGGAAATTCTAATGACACGGTAAATACCCTGGGATGCCAGGCGCCCTGGAAATTTACCGTAGATAAGCTGGCGCCTACAGGAATGGTACAGGCAAAAAGCCAGGAAGGGCGGGAAGAAACCTGGGATGAGCTTGCAACTATGCTTGCGTTCGGATTTTGGTCAGGGAAGAAGATTACTGTGAAAGGGACTGCAGAGGATGCTACTTCTCCGGTAGGCAGCGTGCTTTATTATAAAACAGACAGGGATAAGGCGATGACGGAAAAGGAATTGCAGGAAGTCACGGAATGGAAGAACTTCCGTACGGTGACCGTGAAGCCGAATGAGCAGTTTACTATTTATGTAAAAATTACGGATTTAGCAGGTAATGTGTCTTATATCAGCAGTGACGGCATGATTGTGGACAGCCAGAAGCCCAGAGTAGAGTCTGTTGCGCCCAAGGTCAGCATTACACCGGAGCAGCCTGTAAACGGAATTTACAGTCAAAATGTAAAAGTGACAATTCAAGTACAAGACCCCCAGAGCGGAAATACTTATTCCGGGCTGAAAAGTGTCCGGTATGCAGTATTTAATATGGGAAAAAAGACGCAGGAAGGAAATCTCTATCAGTTTACCAAGGAACATCCCAAGCGTACCCAATTAAAGAAAAGCTGGACGGGGAAAATTACTGTGGACTCTGCGAAGAATAACAGCAACCAGGTGGTAATACGGGTATACGCAGAAGATAATGCAGGAAATACGTCGAAAGGCAGGAAGGCAATTAAGATTGATACAACCGCCCCGAAGATTGTCGTTAGTTATAATAACAACTCGCCGGACAGCGGGAAATATTATCAGAATGACCGGGTGGCTACGATTACAGTGACGGAGAGAAACTTTGACCCGAAAGACATCGTTACAACAATACGCAATACAGACGGAGCAGTTCCTGCCCTCTCCGCTTGGAGAGAAGTGAAAGGCACGGGAAACCTGGATGATACGCAGCATGTGGCGATGCTTACTTACCATGCAGACGGGGATTATACCTTTGACATGAATTATACAGATTTGGCGGGACATAAAGGCCAGGTATCTTACACTGCAGGCACCGCGAACCCCACGGAATTTACGATTGACCAGACAGTTCCTACGGTTAGCGTAAGCTATGACAATAATGAAGCGCAGAACGGAAAGTATTTTAAGGAGCGCCGTACAGGGACTGTTACGATTACAGAACACAATTTTGATGAAAGCAGGGTGACGTTTACACAGACGGCGTCGCTGAGGGGCGATGCGGTTACTGCACCAAGCGCGTCCTGGAGCAGCAGCGGTGATGTGCATACAGCGGTATTCTCCTATGAGGCAGACGGGGATTATACGTTTGATGTTACGATGAAGGATATGGCTGGAAACGAGAGCGGCGCGGCATCCTATGGGGATTCCCAAGCGGGTCAGGAATTTACGGTAGATACTAATATTGAAAAGCCGAAAATCACCGGAGTGGAAAATGGAAAATCTTATAAAGGCGAAGTGGTTCCGGCTATCAGCTATTCAGATGTGAACTTCAGGGACCATAAAATCCGGCTCTTGAGAACCAGGAAAGATGAAAAAAATATTGACGTGACAGAAGAGTTCCTGAAAAAACTGGAGGAAAACAGCAACGGCGGACAGGGTATCAGCGATGCTTTCTTCAAGAAACCGGAAAATGACGGAATTTATACGCTGACAGTAGAAGTTTCGGATTTGGCAGGCAATGAGGAAAAAGAAGAGGTAACTTTTACCGTGAACCGCTTCGGCTCTGTGTATGTGTTTGATGATTATCTGATCTCCATAAAGGATGTGTACACACAGGGGATAGAACAAGGGCTGGTAATTACAGAGTATAACCCTGACAGGCTGGTGGAGGATTCTTTGAAGATTCAAATTAGCCGGGATGGAGCGCCTTTAAATAATGTGGAGTATACCGTAAACCCGGTAGTTAACGACAAAGTGAAGGTGGGGCAGAGCGGCTGGTATCAATATGAGTATAAGATTGCCCCCAAGAACTTTGAGGAGGACGGAATCTACCGTATAGCTATCGCTTCAGAAGATACAGCCGGGAATAAGCCCGAGACTATAAATTTTGAAGAGGGAGACGTAATGTTCCGGATAGATACTACTCCGGCGGAAATTACCAGCATTAGGGGGCTTGAGAATGCGATTGTTAATGCGGAAAGCCAGAATATAGAGTTTGAAGTCTTTGACGCTATTGGACTGAAAAAGGTTACCGTTTATGTAGACGATAAGGTGGCAGGAAGCTATGACACTTTTGATGAAATCGTCAGGTTTAACAATTCCCTTGTGGTGACAGAGGGCATGAATCAAAATGTGCGGCTTGTGATTGAAGATTTGGCGGGAAATATTACAGATACGGATGAAAAAACTGCGGACGGACAGTATGCGTTTCAGCCTGGATTTGAATTTTCCCATCAGTTGACGGTATCTACAAATGCATTTATCCGATGGTATGCGAACAGAATGCTTTTCTGGGGGACAATTGGAGGCGTGGCAGCGGCGGCAATTTTGCTATTCCTATTCCTGGCTGTTAGAAAGCGCAGGGCGCCAAGAGTATAATTCAGCAACCGCTGCTATAATCCCGGACGGAATATATGGAGGTAAGGCGAGAAATGGAAGAGTTGGGAAATATTTTACTGTCATATTGGGCAATTGCTGTATATGAAGCCATAGCAGGAGGCATACTGGTGGTTTTGATTGTGAGAATGACCCAAAAGAGGAGAAGAAAGAAGCAAAAGATGAGTCATGATATAGAGCAGAAAAAGAAACAGCAATTGGACAATGCATTAAAGAATACGTGGAGCTTCCTGTATAATTCAAATATAGGAAATTCCAAGAAAGAAGGTTGAGAAAAAAATACCTCAGAGTAAAATAAGATTACTGACTTGCAGGTTAGTGAAAATCTTATTGAACAGAGAGGTATCTAAAATGAATTGTAACAC
>NZ_CALPCM010000012.1:0-78919 GCF_943193015.1 Hominisplanchenecus murintestinalis | reverse complement strand
AAAATCGGAAAGGCGGCAAACATTTATGGAGCACCTCTGGCAATCATTATTTGTTCTGAACATACAAAAGCATGGACAGGAGTTTAGGCTTCCAGATACCCTAGAGCCAATCAATATTTTAGCAATAGGATATGCAAATGGTAATCCTGCTGACCCAGAACGACATCAGTCGCAGCGTATTTCTTTAAATGAGTTAGTTCATTATGAAAAATTGTAAGTAATTACTGCAAATGGGTAAGCATGATATGTCTTTCCTCAATCACATAGCTGCGATAAAATGGGGTTAAGGGTTGTGCCTATTTCACTTAAAGAGTATTCAACTTTAGGAGGGACTTCTGGAAAAACTTTTCTTATAACGATTCCTTGTTCTTCCAGTTCCCGAAGTTGTCCAGTTAATGTTTTTGTCGTCTGCGGCATGATATAATGAAATTGTCGAGAAAAAGCATTTGAGGTCACAAGTTGTGACCTCAAAGCGAATGATACATAAAATCTAAAATCACAGCTGCTTGAAGCTGCGCTTTCAGCAAGGCAGGTAATGTATTCATAAATGTATTAACCAGTTCGTCGATTTTATCGTTGGACAGCTCTGTATTGTTGTTAAGTATGGTTCGGAACATTTGAAGCAGCCTTAGAAATGCCTGTATCCATGTGATATCAGACATTTAATAAAAATACTGAAGATATTAGATTTTTAGAATTTGAGGTATTTTTTTGTGAGTATGTTAATCAGGCATCATGGGCTTATAGAAGAACGGTTTTGATACAAGAATTGTAATTTTCCAAAGAATTTGTATATATGAGGCGAGAAAGATAAATTATGGGTATAAACTGGATATTTATATGTGGCGGCATTATTATTATTGTTATTTTAATAATGGTATTGTGGGACAGGGAGTATGAATCACCAAGAGTTACGGCAGGGAAAGAAGGAGAAAAAGAGGCAGCTCGAATTATAAAGCAAGTTTTGAAAGAAGATGATATATTGCTTGCTAATATTTGCATTAACCATGAAGGTAAATCAACGGAATTAGATAATGTTATTATTAATAGCAGGGGTGTATTTATCATTGAAGTGAAGAATTATAGCGGAACGTTAATAGGAGAAGAGGAGGATTATGAATGGACAAAATATAAAGTTAGCAGGGGTGGAAATGTCTATGAAAAGCAGGTTCGTAATCCAATTAAGCAAGTTAAACGCCAAGTATATATACTGTCCCGATTATTAAAATATTACGGAATTAATGTGTGGATTGACGGTTATGTATTAATATTAAATAGTGATAGCCATATACATAGTGATGTGGTTTTGGAATCATTTGAAGAGATTGATTGGGCAATACATAGACAATCGCGTAACTCTTTGAATAAAAGGGCTGTTATTGCGATAGCGGAAATATTAATGTAAAGTATCTCCGGAAGTTTTATAGTGAGAATAATAAATGACATGTACTAATCAAGTGGGATTGTACGAGTTTGGTTCAATATGAATACGCTTCTGTTTTTACCGGAAGATGTCTTTTACGGTGAAGTAAGGCATATGTTTCATAAAAGGCTTGAATCGTAAGATGGATAAAATAAATACAGGAGGCGTGAATGCAGATTTATGTAGTAGTTCCGGGTGATAATGTTGATGAGATTTCCACACGATACGGAGTGCCGTCAGAGTCCCTAATCTATGCGAATCAGCTTGTATATCCGTATCAACTTGCCATTGGCCAGGCGCTCCTTATACCTGACGCACCGAATCAGGAGGAAAGGAGAGTGATCGTGGCTAATGGGTATGCTTATACCTATATCAGCCCCTGGGTGTTAGAGCAGACCCTTCCATATCTTACAGAGCTTTCTGTTTTTTCATATGGATTTTCAGAAGAAGGTTATCTTTTGCCGCCGCCAAGTGATGATGTATGGATGATACGGCGGGCGGAGCAGGAAGGGGCGCTTCCTGTTTTGACACTGACGCCTTTTGGAGCGGACGGACAGTTTAACAATAATCTGATTAGTGCGGTTGTCAATAATCCGGAAGCAAAAGAGAGGCTCTTTCTTCAGCTTGCGCAGGTGATGGAACAGAAAGGATATGGGGGACTGGATATTGATTTTGAATATATCAAAGCGGAGGATAGGGATGCTTTCACAGCTTTTGTAGCGGAGGCGGCGGAGCGCATGAATGCGCGGGGATATCAGGTATCTGTGGCGCTGGCTCCAAAGACTTCTGCTGACCAACAGGGACTTCTCTATGAAGGGAAAGATTATCGCGCGTTGGGAGAGGCGGCAAATCATGTATTGTTGATGACGTATGAATGGGGGTATAAATACGGCCCCAATATGGCTGTAGCGCCTTTGAATATGGTACGCCGTGTTCTGGATTATGCGGTAACAGAGATTATACCGGAAAAGATTATGCTGGGGATTCCAAATTACGGGTATGACTGGCCGCTTCCTTTTGAACGAGGGGTTACGGAAGCAGTAACGATTGGAAATGTGGAGGCGGTGCAGATTGCTATTCGAAACGGTGCGCAGATTCAGTTTGACCCTGTGGCGGCGTCTCCCTATTTTCAATACTGGACAGGGGGAATACAGCATGAGGTATGGTTTGAGGATGTGAGAAGCTTGAGGGAGAAATTTGCACTAATCACGGAATATGGCTTGAGAGGATGCGGATACTGGCAGATTATGAGACTGTTTCGGGCAAACTGGCTATTGCTTGCCGATACATTTTGGATACAAAAGAGATAATCTATCTTCGAATGCATTGGGGGTGGAAGAAACTGATAAAATAAGGTATAATCGATATGCAAAAGGACAAGCGATTGAGGAGGTACTTTATGAAAACATCGGAAGATTTGCGGTTCAGCCTGCGGGCAATTAACCGTAAAAGTTATCCTGCCTATAAGTCTCTGGCAGGGAGCTATACATTTGGAAAGTATATTTTGAATATTGAGCATGTGCAGGGAGACCCGTTTGCAGCGCCATCAAGGCTGAGTGTGAAGGTAAACCATAAAATCGCGGGGTTTCCGGCAGAATACTATGGGACGAAATGGAACCAGACGGCGCTGGAGGATTACTTAATCAGGCGTTTTCACAGACAGGCGGATAAATTCTGCTTTCAGGCAAAGGGATCGGGGAAGAGCGGTATCATTACGGTAAGCCGCTGTGGACAGGAGGTTCTGGAGCGGACGGCATGTGAGATTGCATCGGATGGAGTTATCGTGCGCTTTGAGGTAGGATTTCCGGCGAATGGACGTACGATAAACGCTACGGAGCTGGAAAAAATTTTATTTGACTTTATTCCAGTGTGCGTGGAACAGAGCCTATACTATGGAAAGACGCCGAAGCAGGAACTGGAAAAAGTGATTTTTTTGGCGGAAGACCAGCAGTATATCCGGGAGGAGCTGAAAAGACGGGATATGGTGGCGTTTCTTGCGGATGGTTCTGTACTCCCCCGCGAGAGCGGCGTGTCTGACAGGCCGCTGAAAGGCGGCGTGCCTTTTAAAGCGCCTGAAACGATGGCTGTGATACTTGAGCTTCCACACAAGGGCGCGCTGCGGGGAATGGGAATTAAAAAGGGCATTACGCTAATTGCAGGCGGCGGATATCACGGAAAATCAACGCTTTTGAAGGCTTTGGAGAGAGGCGTGTATAATCATATCGCCGGGGACGGAAGGGAGTATGTGATTACGGAGGAGACTGCACTGAAGCTCCGGGCGGAGGATGGCAGAAAAATAACGAATACGGATATTTCCCTGTTTATCAATCATCTTCCGAATGGAAAGGATACGAAGTGCTTCTGCACTCTGGACGCCAGTGGAAGTACCTCGCAGGCGGCAAATATCGTGGAAGGGCTGGAAGCGGGAAGTAAACTGCTGTTGATTGACGAGGATACCTCTGCTACGAACTTTATGGTGAGGGATGAGCTGATGCAGAGGGTCGTTGCCAGAGAGAAGGAACCAATCACCCCGTTTTTGGAGAGGGCGTCGGATTTATACACACAGGCGGGGATTTCTACGATTCTGGTAGTGGGAAGCTGCGGGTCTTATTTCTATATTGCAGATAAAATTATCCAGATGGACTCTTATCAGGCGGTAGATATTACGGATGAAACGAAGAAAATTCTTGAGAATTATCCTGCTCCGGCAGTGAGCGCGCCGGATTTCCATCTGCCGTCGGGCAAGAGGGTGATAGATTTATCCGGTTCTGTCCAGAAGCGGAAGACTTACCGGGGAGACGGTTATGTGAAAGAAAGGCTGAAAATTAAGCGGATGGGAAAGACGGCATTTTCTATCGGAAAAGAAAATCTGGATCTGCGCTATGTGGAACAACTGGTGGATGAAGAGCAGACACAGAGCCTTGCATATCTGCTGCGCTATGCGAAGGAGCATTACGGCGAGGGGAAAAATGATGTGGGAAGCGTAGTGAAAGCCTTGGAGCGCATTTTAAAAGCAAAAGGTCTGTCTGGCATATGTGACGGAGGGAATGTGCCTTCCGGGCTTGCGATGCCGAGGGTGCAGGAGATTTTCGCATGTTTTAACAGATATTAAAAGAGACAGGGGATGCCGGAGCATGTAGCTTGCCTGTGATATATTGGGCAAATGGTATCATGTTCCGACATCCCCTGAATTTTAACCGTGCTTAAATAGACAGCGGTGAGATTGTGCTTACTTCTTTACCGTGAGGGTCACAGTGAATTTCTTTTTGCCTGATTTTACGGTAATCTTTGCTTTTCCGGGCTTTTTCGCCTGGATAACTCCTTTTTTATTTACCGTGGCTACCTTTTTGTTGGAAGTCCGGTAGGTCACTTTTTCGAGAGATGTAATCGGGGTAATCACTGGTTTCAGGGCGGCTTTTTTTCCTTTTTTCAGGGAAAGCTTTTTGTTAAGCCCTGAAATCTTCTGTGTTTTTACTGCTTTTTTCTGTACCTGGACAGTTATCTTTTCTTTCTTTCCGCTGGCAAGGGTAATTGTGATAATTGCTTTCCCGGCTTTCTTTCCTGCGGTAATTTTTCCTGACTTGCTTACCTTTGCGATTTTAGGATTGCTGGAGGCGTAGGATACGACGTAATCGCCGGCGGCCAGGTTGCTTACTTTTAGTTTGCTTGTGGACTGCCTGATTTTCAAAGGCAGTTTCTTTGCGTTGACGGACAGGGTAGGCGTCAGCTTGGCGATTGTTTCTGTTTTCTGGGCGCCGCAGGCAGAACAGCGGAAGGTACGGATTCCTGCAGCGAGAGCGGTGGGATGTTTTGTGACAGTTCCGCTGTTCCAGGTATGTCCTGAAGCGCAGGGATTTACAGTTTCGGAAGAACGCTCAGATACGGACATTTGCACGCTTTGTTCGATGGACCATTCAGAACAGCTTGCACAGATGACATAAGTATGTCCGGCCAGCAGCGTTTCCCAGTTTTCGACAAGGCTTTCTGTTTCTGCGTCGTAAATAAATATTGAAGGTTTTTCTTTTTGCTTTCCGGTATAGGCTGCATCAAATTTGTAAATGCCGTTTTTCTGAGGAACAAATAAGGCGACAGTCCCTGTGCCGAAACCGTATTTTTCACCTAGTGCTGTAGTTGTGAGTTCCGAAGCTTTTCCGAGAGTAAGCTTTGGCAGCGAACTGACGGGAAGCCTGGAAACTTCACAAAATGTATATTTCCCACCAAGAGAGATACGCACACGCGCTTTTTCATTGGAAATTACCTGATATGTATAACTTAGATAGTTTCCAAAGGGGTCTTTTTCGGATTGACAGGTTATGATTGCTTCTGTTCCGTCTTCGTAGACGGCTTTTATCCTAGCGCCTGCTCCCGGGTTCTGATAAGGAGATACAAATGGGTTTGGAGGATTTAAGAGCTCCAGTTTCGTTACATTTTTGTGACGTGTAACATCCAGATAGTATTCTGAGGCCTGCATATCATAGGCTTGGGACGTTTTGCCATATAATTTCCGGTTTGCTTCTATAATGTAGGTGTGTCCTGTCTTAAGGTTATTATAACCATAACTATAGAACAGATCTATCTCCGAATCATTTAATTCTCCGGATCGAATATATCCGTTATCGGTGTCAAAGGAATAGGTTCCGTCAGTTTTTGGCCGAAACAGGTAGTATTCTACGTTTTTGTCGCTGGTTTTGCACAGAGAACGTCCCTCTTCTATTTCTTTTAGGGAAGAAATATCTGAACTAAACTGAAGCTGTACAGGTATCGACATAGAAGGTGTTTCATAAGACCCGTCTTCATCGCCAGGTTCGTTTTCGCCGTCAGGCAGAAAAGAGGTGTAAAGTTCAAGGTTATAGTCCTGTGTTACGCCGTGTTCATCCCAAGTAGATTCAGATAGGGAGAGGCTGGTTCTGTTTCCGTAAGCATCGTATTTTCCGGCGGGAAGGATTGTGCTGCCGCCATTTTGATAAGTGAGCTTTACGTCAACAAATTCTTCGGCATATATCTCGCCGAAACCTGCCAGATACCCGTCTGTGGATTTCTTATTTACGACTTCCATAGCAGTTACCTGGGGAACCTTTGAGCGGTGTATAATGCTTATCCGATAACGCTCAGGAGTAGGATATACGGAATGGAACTGAATCTGGTAAGGAGTTCCTTTGTCCATATGAAGATCTGACCATATATCTCTCCAGCCTTCGATATAATCCAGGCAGTCGCCCTGATTTTTGACTTCCATCCAAATATAATCTTCCGTCTGGCTTAGGCATTCTATGTGAACGTAGTAATTCCCGCTTTCTTCCGGTACAAACAGGAAATCTTCTTCAATGCCAAGAAAGTCATCACTTGCGTTCCGGGCAAGAGAGAATTCCAAAGGCTGTCCTGCGCGCAGAGAGGTCATTTTTAAAATCTTTGTAGAGGCTGTCCCTTCAGAGCAGGAAGCATAAATGATATAGCGCTTTCCTTTTTCCAAAAAGGCAGAAGCGTTACTACGACTGTTTGCCAAATAATCCAGACGATTATCTGTTACCTGGCAAACAGTCCACATAAGGAATGTATCGGAAGACAGCTTATAATGTCCATCGGATGCAGGAGTAAACAGATACATCTTTTCACCGTCTAAATCTTTGAGCGTTATTTCCGTATTTTCCTTCAAAACAGGAAGGGAATTGTAGTCCGGGATTGTTTCAGCAAATGTAACCGTTACAGATTGAGAGCGGATAGAACTATCGTTTTCCAAGGCGGCAAAAATTTGATAGGTACCGTTTTCCCAGCTAAAGTCACTTAGCAGGATCGGGCCGTCTTCGTGTTCGACATAGAAATCAAAGCCATTACTGTAAATATCCCGTTCCCAACTTCTCAGGAGAATCTTTTCAGTCTCGCCTGTATAGGAAAATTCTACAGCGAAATCCTCCTCATACCATCCGTAGTCAGATGTGAATCTGTTGGGATTGTTATTCTTTATAATCAACCGGAGGCTGTCGGGATCAATGGATTTGGCCCGTTCGGCGGTAAGGGTAAAAGCGGGACCACCTTCTTCCAGATACAGCATCAGTACATAGGACTTCCCGCCCTGCAGGGATGCCTGAAAGCAGTAATTTTCGCCATAATTATACGAAGTTTCGAGTTCCTGCTGTTCTTCTATATCATAAACAGAACACCTGTATATATCAAGCATACCGGTGGATGTAAAAATATAAGAACCATCTGCTTTTGGTGTGAAAAGTACGCATCCGCATTCAAGGTCTTTTAATGCGGGCATGGAAATGCTGTTTCCATTTTCAGGAAATTTGTGATCTGCGGCAGCTTCTTCTAAAGGGATGACTTCTATTGGGACAGAAAGCCTTTTGGGGCAGCTGTTTACCTCAGCCGTGAGCAGGTATTTTCCTGCATCCAAAGAGTAATCCCAGTCTTCTTCTCTTTCAAGAGTCTCGCCTGTTTCGTCATATATAGACAGAAGAACTTTATTTCCATAGGAATCCAGTCCTCCGGGGGTTGATCCTGTACCCATTTCCACTTTTTCAGAAGAACCGTCAGAATAGGTTAATTTTACAACCATTCCTTCTGCGAACTGCACTGGATGTGAGGTTGCGGGGACTTTTGTGTAAATGGGAGGAGTGTCTAATTGGATATCTGTTACAGGCAGGGATTTTTTAAAGTGAACCCGGTATGGAATATCTTCAGAGGGTTCGTCGTAAAAATCCTTTTCATAATTAAGGACGAAATAGTAAGTTTTATTTGCTGAAAAGGTGCTTCCCATGAAAAGAGGCCGGTCATAGCTGTCATTTGAAGGGGGAATCTGCGCCGTACATTCAGGAATCAAAAGTCCGGAAGCGCTATCATAGCTAAACAGGGCGCTTTCTTTCCAGTCAAGGTTTCCGGAGGCACAGAAATTATAGACACCTTCGGTGTCGGCATTGGGCGTAAAAGAGTAGACGTGGCTGGAACTTTCTTTTGGAAAGACAGCTTCTTTTTCGTCAGTCGGAACCAGTGTTTCGATAGTTTCAGGCAAATCAAAGGAAATTTCTTTTTCACCTAAGAAAGTATGCGGATATATGTACGGTACGCGCTCTTCCAATTCTTCATCGTAGATGAATTCTCCTTCGTACAGAGAAAGGCTGCAATTGCCTAAATGGACGGGTATAATAGAAGGGGGGGAGGGTGAACCGTTCGCATCTTTAAAGATAATAAAGAAATCTTTTTCGTATTCATATGATAAGTCGTCATTTAAGCATAGTGCATAACATTCCTGACCTTCCAGAAATACGCTTCCAGGGTACCAGCCATTCAGTTCGTACTCTCCCCCATCTTCATAAGTGACAGTAATAGATTCGCTGCTCAGTTCCTTTAAATCGAAAGGATTATAGGACGTTTTTTGAGTTGTAAAAGTTACGTGTACGCCGGATGTATTGTCTGCGGTTTCCAGTGCTGCAGAGGGCGGCGCATCCGTTGCCGGAGTTTGGGCAGCCAGGGCGCTTGCGGGGATAAAGGCTGACAGCATTATCCCGATGATAAATAGTGACAGTTTTCTTTTCATAACAAAACCTCCTTAAATGTTAAAAAAATAGAAATTATAAAGAATTTCCGCCTTGATTGTGATATTTTTATAATATCACAAAAATTCTCACAAGAAAAGATTAATAATAATTTAGTAATAGTAATATATTGTGTTTTTTCAAATGCTTGCAACAGTTTACGAAATATGGGACACTGTATATATAACTGAGATTTCAGATTTGAATGCATGCAGAGGAAACGGGAGGTGGGTCTATGGAACAGGGTTTGGAGCTTGTTCAGAAGGCAAAAGCAGGAAATGTAGAGGCATTTTCCTTGTTGTATCAGGAAGTTTACCGGGATTTATATCGTTTTGCACTATATACGCTGAAAAATATCCATGATGCGGAGGATGTGGTGAGTGATACGGTAGCAGATGCATGGAAAGGCATCAGGGGGCTTCGGAGAGCAGAATCTTTTACGGCGTGGATTTTTCGCATTCTTGCCAATAAGTGCCGCCGCAGGCTGCGTCAGTATATGGACAAGACGGTGGAATTGCCGCTCGATTTAGCTGAGGATTCCAGGGATATCTGCAGGGATATGGATGTGCGGCGGGCGTTTGCAGAGCTGTCTGATGAGGAGAGAATGATTTTGGCTATGAATATTTTTGGCGGATATACGAGCAGGGAGATAGGAAAGGCGCTGCATATGAGCAGTAATACCGTTCGTTCGAAGCAGAGCCGCGCCTTAAAGAAGATGGAAGCTTGCCTGGAGAGATAGAGAGGAGGAGCAGCAATGGATGAAAAGAAGATGTTAGAGCGGATTAAGAAATCGGCGGAACCGATAGACGTACCGGAATCCCTAAAACCGGAATTTATGGAAGATATCTTGAAAGAAAAAGAACAGAAAAGAAGAAAAATTCCTTTATACCGGGCGGGAGCGGCTGCAGCCGCAGCGCTGATTGCACTGGTGGCCCTGTGGCAGATTAACCATATCGGAATGCAGCAGGAGGACAGGCCGCAGATGGAGGGGTCCACAGAGGCGGCGGGATATACAGAGGCAGCCGGTTTGGAGGAATATGTAAAGGAAACAGGAGCGCCGGAGAAAACAGACGCAGCGGCAGATGGAGCCGGGGTGATTCCGCATGTTTCAAGCGAAGAGGAGCTGTATCTTGCATTGGCAGATATGAACCAGGCAATGAGCCGGGATATGGGCTATGGAGCCCTGACGGGAGATATGATGAAAGAAGAGGGAGCAGTTCCAATGGACAGCGCGCCCGCAGAGGACGCGGAAAGCAGCATGGAGAGCACAGCTGCCAACAATGGGGACTATTCGCAGACGAACCTTCAGGAAGTTGGAGTGGATGAAGGAGATATTGTAAAAACTGACGGAAACTATATTTATGCGCTGTATGGCAGTACGGTGCGCATTATAAAGGCGGAAGGGGAGAACCTTGAAAAAATAAGCGAGATTTCCCTTCCTGAAAGAGATGAGGAAGTACACGAAATGTACCTGGATGGCAATGTGCTGAACCTTATTGCCACAGGGAATGAAGCTTCTATAGATGAGCAGGAGGAGGACGTCTATTTTATAGACAGGAAGAGTTATACCAGAGTTTATACCTATGATATTCATGAAAAGGAAACGCCGAAACTGTCAGGTTATACAGAACAGGAGGGATACTATAAAACTTCCAGGAAGAATGGGGATATGCTGTATGTATTTACAGAATATACGCCAATCATCAAGGATACGCAGGAAAGCAGCACTATTATGCCGAGGGTATCAGGCGGGGTAATGCCTCTGGAAGATATTTATTTGCCGGAATACGCAGACCAGGCAGGTTATCTTGTGATTGCTTCGGTGGATGTAAAGCAGCCGGAAAAGGTGGTAGACCATAAGGCTATCGTATCTGCGGCAGACAGGTTCTATGTGAGTACGGAAAATATTTACGGCATCAGCTCCCATTATGAAAATGGGAGGGATTACACGCAGATTTTAAAATTCAGCTATCGGGATGGGAAAATCAAACCGGCAGCGGCGGGAGATATCAGGGGATATCTAAATGATACTTTTTCTATGAATGAGCATGAAGGCTATCTCCGGGTAGTGGCGACGGATTGGAACAATGACGAAGAGCTGACAAACCTGTACGTGCTGGATGAGAATCTTGACGTTTATGGTAAAATCGAGAATCTGGCGCCGGGAGAAAGCATCCGCTCGGCAAGGTTTTTGGGTGATATTGGATATTTTGTGACGTTTAGGGATACAGATCCTTTGTTTTCCGTGGATTTAAGCAGCCCGAAAGAGCCGAAGATATTAGGGGAACTGAAAGTCACAGGGTTTTCCGCATATCTACATTTCTATGGCGAAAATAAATTACTGGGAATTGGGAATGAAGTGGACCCCGAAACGGGAGAATATAAAGGGATTAAGGTATCTATGTTTGATATTTCAGATCCGTCGGATGTGAAAGAAATTGACAAATACGTATTGAAAGATAACTACCATTGCCCGGGAATTTACAATTATAAGGCGATTATGATTAACCCGGAAAAAAATATTTTTGGATTTGAATGCGAGGAAAACTATCTGGTATTTTCTTATGATGGGGAAAAAGGATTTGTCAATGAGTTTCTGTATGAGCTGAAGGATAAAGAAGAATTTGAAGTATATGGAAATGGAACAAGAGGGCTCTATATCGGTCAGACATTTTATCTTTCTGGCAGCAATGGCATAGAAGCGTTTGATATGGAGCGTGGATTTGAAAAAACTGGAGGACTGACGTATGAATAGAGGAAGAAAACGGATGGCGGTGTTTACACTGATTCTGGCGGCGGTGTGTGTGGCCGCCGCATGGAAAATCGGATGGCAAAGAGATGATATACAGACGCCGGAACCTGGAGGGAAAGTAAATGGGGAAATAGAAGCTTCAGAGGCCGGAAAAGATACGCATGAAATTTTTGAGACGGGAAAAGGGGATGAGAGAACGGAAATGCCGGAGATAGAAGAAACGGAGATGGCCCAGATTCCGGTTTCGGGAGTGATATACCGTTTGAGTGAAGACGACGGCAGTTATGTAATGTTTGAGTTGGAGAATGATATGCCTTACTTTCTTGATGGAATAGAGGAAGGGAAGATTTACGGCGTGGATGGCAGGCCGATTGCAGAGAGTGAACTGGATACGGGGGATCAGGTAACTGTTATGACGGACGGCGTGGCATTGGAGACTTATCCGGGTCAGTATGCGAGGATTTTTGGGGTAGAAGTGACAAAGAAAGCAAATGAGGAAGAAAGGAAAGCATGTATACAGAAATATAAAGAGCAGGCAGCAGGATTTTATTCAGAACCTGATCCGTCTGAGAAGCCGATTATGCAGGCGTCGTATATGGGGAATGGGATGGCCAGCACCGTATGGCTTACCCAGGGCGGCTATCACTGGAAATGGACAGATGCCGACGGGCAGATGAAGTCTGAGATTGCAGATACTCCCTTTATCACAGAATGGAATGAGATTGAAGAAATTAAACTTCCGGATTATGTGGAAGAAATAGAGCTTCTTCCTGGGAAAGAGGCGGAAGAAATTACCGTAAGCCGCTGGAGCGCGGATAAGGAAAGTGATGCCGGCGAAGAAGGCGAGAATGTCAATGTAGAAAAACGCGGCGATAAATGGTATCTCACGGGAGTACAGAAAGGATATTATTATTTGTTTCATGTCCGGTGGGGCGAGAGTTATGTGGAGTATGGATTTAAGAGCGTATAGATGAGAAGGCGGGGGTGCTGCAGAAGTAGATGAATTATCTACAGACTTTGCGGTATCCCCGTGATTTTGTTTTTGGGAAAAGAAATAATTGTATTATCGGCGATAATTCGTTATACTGGAAAAGATATGAAAAGCGGAATGCAAAAAAGGTGGAAGATGAGCAAAATATTTAATACAAGCGCGGTGTGCAGGCCGGAAATTCATTATATGGTGGATCTCAGCGACAGGCTGGAGCAAATAAAAAAAATGGTAGACCGAGGGGATTATTTTACGATTAACCGGGCGCGGCAGTATGGGAAAACGACCATGCTGAGGGCGTTAGGCAGTTTTCTGGCAGAAAATTATGTGGTGGTGAGCCTGGATTTCCAGATGATGAGCCAGAGCGACTTTGAGAAAGAAAGTTCTTTTTCAGAAGCTTTTGCCAGAGAAGTCTTGGAGGAAATTGCGAATATAGAAGAGGTATCTGTGGAAATCATAACCCGGCTTCAGAGACTTGCGGATGGGAAAGAGGGGAAAGGAAGACTTGCAGAGCTGTTTCAATGTCTGAACGCATGGTGCGGGCAGTCGAAAAAACCGATCGTTATGCTTATTGATGAGGTGGACAGCGCACAAAATAATCAGGTTTTTCTGGATTTTCTGGCACAGCTGCGAGGGGCTTATATAAACAGGGATAAACGTCCGGCTTTTCAGTCGGTTATTCTGGCAGGCGTGTATGATGTGAAAAATATAAAGCAGAGATTAAGGCCGGATGGTGAACACAGAGTAAACAGTCCGTGGAATATCGCGGCGGATTTTCTTTTAGATATGAACTTTTCGGTAAAAGATATTTCAGGTATGCTTGCAGAATATGAGTCTGATTACCAGACAGGAATGGATATCAAAGAGATTGCACAATTCATCTATGACTATACGTCAGGTTATCCATTTCTGGTTTCACGTATCTGTAAGCTGATGGATGAGCGGATAACAGGCAGTGAAGGATATTTTGACAGAAAATTGGTATGGACGAAGGAAGGAGTTTTGGAAGCAGTAAAAATACTTCTGATAGAAAAGAATACGCTGTTTGAATCAATTACGGGCAAACTGGCAGATTATCCGCGGCTTCGAGAATTGGTTTACTCGCTGCTTTTCACAGGAAGAAAAATTTCGTATAATCCTCTTAGCCCTTCGATAGAAATCGCGGAGATGTTTGGATTTATAAAAAATTCCAGGGGAGATGCTGTGATTTCTAACCGTATTTTTGAAACGGTATTGTATAATTTATTTCTTTCAGAGGAGATGCTGGACAGCGAAGAATATCGGACTGCATTGCAGGAGAGAAATCAATTCATACAGAATGGTCATCTTAATATGAAATTGATTTTAGAAAAATTTGTTGTACATTGGGGGGACTTGTATAGTTCGGCGGATGAAAAATTTATAGAAGATAACGCGAGGAAGTTTTTTCTGTTATATTTAAAGCCAATTATTAATGGAACAGGAAATTATTATATAGAGGCGCAGACGAGAGATAATAAGCGTACAGATGTGATCATTGATTATTGTAAAGAACAGTTTGTGATTGAGATGAAAATATGGCGGGGGAATGCTTATCATGAGCGAGGGGAAAAACAATTGGCGGAATATCTTGAGTATTATCATTTAAATAAGGGATATATGCTTAGTTTTAGTTTTAACAAAAAGAAGCAGGCTGGCGTGAAAGAGATACGGATAGGGAATAAAGTGCTTATAGAAGCCGTGGTTTAAGAAAGAAGAAGGTGTAATATGTATAAATTATTAAAAAGAGACGGAAAAGCAAAGCGGGGCGAGCTTCACACAGTACACGGTGTGATACAGACTCCGGTTTTTATGAATGTGGGAACGGCGGCGGCGATTAAGGGCGCTGTTTCTACGATGGATTTACAGGAAATCGGTACGCAGGTGGAGCTGTCGAATACGTATCATCTGCATGTGCGTCCGGGAGATGAAGTTGTGAAGAAGATGGGCGGGCTGCATAAGTTTATGGTGTGGGACAAGCCGATTCTTACGGATTCGGGCGGTTTTCAGGTATTTTCCCTGGCGGGGCTTCGCAAAATCAAAGAAGAGGGCGTATATTTCCATTCTCATGTAGACGGGCGGAAGATTTTTATGGGGCCGGAAGAAAGCATGAAGATTCAGTCAAATCTGGCGTCTACGATTGCGATGGCGTTTGATGAGTGCCCGTCGAGCGTGGCGGAGCGGTCTTATGTGCAGGCGTCGGTGGAACGTACTACCCGGTGGCTTGCCAGATGTAAGGCAAAGATGGATTGGCTGAATGAGCAGCCGGATACGCTCAATCCCCATCAGATGCTTTTCGGGATTAACCAGGGAGCTATTTTTGATGATATCCGTATCGAACATGCAAAGGAGATTACGCGCTTGGGGCTGGACGGCTATGCAGTAGGCGGCCTGGCAGTGGGAGAGTCGCACGAAGAGATGTATCACATTTTGGATGTGACGGTTCCTCATCTTCCGGTGGACAAGCCTACGTATCTTATGGGGGTAGGAACTCCGGCAAATATCCTGGAGGCAGTAGACAGAGGGGTTGATTTCTTTGACTGCGTTTATCCCAGCAGGAACGGACGTCATGGACATGTCTATACGAATCAGGGAAAGCTGAATTTGTTTAATGCGAAATATGAGCTGGATTCCCACCCGATTGAAGAAGGCTGCCAGTGCCCGGCGTGCCGCCATTACAGCAGGGCTTACATCCGGCATCTGCTTAAGGCAAAGGAAATGCTGGGGATGCGCTTGTGTGTTCTCCATAACCTGTATTTTTACAATCATCTAATGGAAGAAATCAGGGATGCGATTGACGCAGGAGAATACCAGAGCTTTAAGAAAGCGAAACTGGACGGTTTTCAGGCGTCTGATAAAAAAGAATAGGGAATCATGAAGAGCAGGCAGATTGGGACAAAATAAAAATGTTTCAGTCTGTCTCATTTTTTGCACTTTTTTATTGATTTTGGGAGAAAAGAAAGGTAGAATTAGTTATAAAAGTAATATGAAACAAGAGTAAATAAGAAGGAATAGTAAAGAATAAGATGAATGAAAAACAGAGGATATTCAAGTTGATGAATGGGCTTTGGGATTTAGAAAAGTGTTCCGTGCCTGAAGGAAGTATGGTGAAAGATGAATTTGAGGAAGGTTCTGTATGCAGCATGCTTTATAAGGAAGTTTATGATGCAAACAGGCGGATTTGTGAAAGGCTTGGGGTGGAAGAGGACAGGGATGTGGAGTTAATTATTGGAAACCTGCTGAAAATAGGGGAGTATCAGTCGATGAAAATGTATGATTACGGAGCAAAAAGCAAGAAAGAATATTGATACATCGGTAGATTATGGAAACTGCTTCGAGCTATTAAGAAATTCATTATATCCAATCGTTAAAATAATTTCTAAAGCACTGTAAGGGGCGCTCCCTTTGAGAAGCGTCCCTTACGGCGGTCTTTTTTTAGGTGATTAGATTTTTCTGTCTTTGAAATAATAAATTTTATCGTGCTCATTGATTTCACGGAGTACCCGGCAGGGATTTCCTACGGCTACGACATTTGCCGGGAGGTCTTTTGTCACGACGCTGCCTGCGCCGATAACGGTATTGTCCCCGATGGTAATTCCGGGAAGTACAATCACTCCTGCGCCAAGCCAGCAGTTTTCGCCGATATGGACAGGCGCATTATACTGATAGGCCTCTCTGCGCAGCTGGGGCAGGATAGGGTGTCCTGCGGTGGCTATTGTGACATTGGGGCCTATCATCGTATAGTCGCCGATGTAGATGTGGGTGTCGTCTACAAGAGTAAGGTTGAAATTGGCATAAACATTTTTTCCGAAGTGCACATGCCCGCCTCCGAAATTGGTGTGGAGCGGCGGTTCGATATAGCATTCCTCGCCGATTTCAGCAAACATTTCTTTAAGAAGTTCCTCTCTTTTATCAAGTTCTGTCGGCCGGGTTGCATTGAAATCATAGAGACGGTCTAATTTTCTCAGCTGTCCCGTCATAATTTCTTTGTCATTTGGCAGATAAAGCTCGCCGGTATGCATTTTATCTTTCATGCTCATAAAGCAATTCTCCTTTCATTCCCCATGTGGGATTCCATTGACATGCATCTTTTATATGTACTATAATTATATTGTTAAAATAATAAAAAATATATCAATATTTTGCTTAGATATATAACAATCCTGTACAGGAGGCGGCAGCATGAAGAGATGGATAGAACTGAATGAAGATAAATCGGAAAATATACCTTATGGACATACGGAATATCCGTTTTATATCCTGCATACTTTTTTGAGTGAATATCCGAATTATGCCGCTCCGGTGCTTCACAATAACAATATTCCCTATATAAAACTTACAGATTCAGGATGGCACAGGGATATTATCCGGGGAATCAGGGAGATATACAGACTTCGGGATACAGCAACAGCTCCTTTGAAGATACAGGGGATTTTCAGCTGGATATGGGCGTCTGTCTATGAAAATATGCCTGGGGCTGACAGTGAAGAGCAGCCGTATTCCAGTGATTTATCCATACTTAAAAATATGACAGGCTTTATCCAGCAGCATTATCATGAGAAAATATCGCTTTCACAGATTGCGGCAGCCGGAGGAATCGGACAGAGCAAATGCTGTAAACTGTTCCGTCTTTATTTCCATCAGACGCCAAATACATATCTTACAGCGTATCGGCTGAACCGCAGTGTGGAGCTACTGCGCACTACAGACAGGAGCATTACGGAAGTGGCTTATGCTGCCGGATTTAACGGAGCCAGCTATTATGCAGAGACATTTCGTAAATGGCTTCATATCTCACCTTCAGAATACCGCGGCAATTTGGAAACGTGAATTTTTTAAATGCAGGCTGGTTTTTGAAAAGCATTTAAGCTCCTTGCAGAGAAACAAGGGGCTCAAATTTTTGCATAGAAGTGTTTATAAAGATATTATAACTATTCTTAAGATTTTGTATAATAGGAAAGATTGTATTGCAGTTTTATATTATACGTCGTATAATATTATCTAACAGCTGCCCAAAGCAGTCGGCATCTGTGGAATAGATGAAGGAGGGGACAGGGATGATTCATGTAAGTGTAGCTGGATTTGCTATGGTTATGGAAGTATTGGGGCTGGTGTTTGGTGTTTTAGGCGCGTTTGTTATTTTCTTTGTGTTTATGAGCAGGAAAAATGAGAAGCGTTTTACCGGCAGACTGGCAAGAATGTATGATTTTCTGAATTTCAGGCTTTGTATTATAGAGGATGTTTTGAAATTCTGTTATGTACTGGCGGCCTGCCTGTGTACGGGAATCGGGCTGTTTATGTCGCTTTCCGTAGTGGAGCTGACCCGGGGGCTTGTATTGCTGGTAGGCGGAAACCTGGCAGTGCGCATAGTTTTTGAATTTATTATGATTCTGTTGAGGGCATGCAGGAATTTAGGGGAGCTGGGAAAGAATACAGAAACTCCGGTATATGCACAGAAAGAGCCGATTATACAGTTCCATATGGAAGAAGCTGCCGCGGCATCAGAGGGAAAGGAACCTGTAGCTGTCCATAGCAAAAAGACAGCAGCGGGTAAAGAGATATCCGCAGGGAGGGAAAAATACAAAGTCTGTCCTTCATGCGGCGAGAAATGTAGTAACAGATTTGCGTTCTGCAATATGTGCGGGACGAAATTATCATAATATCATAAAATCAAAAAGGAGGATTTTAACATGGCATTTATCGATGATTTAGGAAACACGATAACGAGAACAGGTCAGAAAATTTCACAGACAAGCCAGAGTATGGCTAAGAAAATGAAAGACATGGCGGAAAGCAGCAATCTCAAAATGCAGGTGAAAGAAGAAGAACGGCAGCTTAAGGAAGTTTATGCGGAAATAGGTGAAATGTACTGTAATCTGCATAATGGCGACCCTGAAGAAGCTCTGGCAGAGGGAATTCAGAAGATAGAGGAAATAAAGGAACGGATAACCGTGCTGAAAGAACATATCAGTAAGCTGGATAATGTCAGGGTATGCCCGAATTGTTCTGCGAAGCTCCCGGAAAAAGGGATGTTCTGTCCCGAATGCGGAACGAAATATCCAGAGCCGGAAGTAGTGGATACGGATGTAGATGCAGAAGAACTGAAAGAGGCGAAGGAAGCCGAGGTGATTCTGGAAGAAGATGCAGAAGCAGAATCAGGAGCCGAGACAGTTTCTGAAGCGCAGCCGGACGAAGAGCCGAAACAGGAAGCTGCTGCAGAACCGGAAGAAGAACCTCATGACGAAATGTCAGAGCAGGAAACTACAGAAGAATAAGCGGTAAAGGAAGCTGCTGCGGAACATTTTGTATATGTTCTGCAGCGGCTTTTATAATTGATTGTGAACCATTGACAGCTATATCCCAGAGCATTTAAATGTCAAACCGCAATTTACCATGCTGATGCTGCTGTGAAACGCTGCATTCGTTTAAATAGAGGTTGAAAAAGGGAAAGGAATATACTATAATAATATGTGATATAAGAAAACGAATTTTAAAAACAGATGGAGAGTTTTGAATGAGCTTTCAAATCTATTAAGATGACGCAGCAAGTGCGTCAGAAAGAGGAAAGAATGAAGAAACAAAAAGCAGGTATCTTGTATGCACTTGCGGCATCGGTATTTTTTACGACAGTATTTCCGATAAACACCGTATATGCGACGGAGCAGCAGGAGACGGAGGACATAGAAGAGGAGACGACACAGGAAACGGAGTATCCGGAATCTTATTTTCTGCCTATTGAGTCGAATGCCATAGAAGGCTGGCCGGCGGGACCTCAGGTGGAAGGGGAAGCTGCCGTGGTGATGGATGCCGAGACGGGAACTTTTCTTTATAGTAAGAATATGGAAGCGAAGGAATATCCGGCGAGCATTACAAAAATCATGACGACGCTGGTAGCGCTTGAGCATGGGAAGCTGAAGAGTAAAGTGAAGTTTTCTGAGTGGTCGGTAAACAGCTTGGAAACAGATAGCAGCCGTTTGTGGATGGATGTGGGGGAATGGATTACACTTGAGCAGGCTTTATATGGAATTATACTGGAATCAGCTAATGACTGTGCCAATGCGGTAGCAGAAAAAATAGGCGGATCGGAAGAAGGGTTTGCAGAGCTGATGAACCAGAAAGCCGCGGAACTGGGATGTGTCAATACCCATTTTGTGAATGCCCACGGACTGCACAATGAAAATCATTACACATGCGCCCGGGATATGGCTCTTATCATGCGGGCGGCTATGGAAAACGAGACGTATGCCAAAATTGCGAAGACCATAGAATATATTATTCCGAAGTCCAAGCATGTACGGGAGGAGCATGTGCTGGTGAATCATCAGAAAATGCTTTTTCGGGAAGGCTTTCGTTATAAGGGCTGCCTGGGAGGAAAGACAGGGTTTACGGAAGCAGCGTTGAATACTCTTGTCACAGTTGCCCAGAGAAAAGGACGGCGGCTGATTTGTGTTATTATGCGGACGAACGGCCCGGATAAAATATGCTGGGAGACAAAGGATCTTCTGGATTATGGATTTAAAAAGTTTAAGAGGGAAGAGATTCCCGTTGCAGACGGCAGCGTTACCCGTCAGGACGTTATGGGACATGCTATATTTGGCAAGGCTGCGGTGATGAATGCCCCTGCATTGTCAGAATCTATGCTTTTTACTGCGGGAAGCGCGGCGGTTTCGATTCCAAAGGGCGTTGATGTGGGTGCAGTGAAGCAGACCTTCCGCAGAGGAAATAAATTTAGTTATATATTTAACGGCTGGCAGGTGGGAGAGATTCCGGCGGTGTTTAATACGGTGGATATTGAAATACCAGAGTGGAATTTGATAAATACGGATCTTTCGGCGGATAATATGGAGCCGGAGACGGAAGCTGCCGGATTTGGAAAAGAGGCAGAAGAGGTGCTGGAGTCGATAAAGACCGGATGGGAGCGTGCATGGAGCTGGATTTATGAACATGATATTGCAGCAGCTCTGGCAGGGCTGGTCTTGATTATCCTGCTGCTTCCGATGCTGATTATTGCTTATATACGGAACCGCAATTCCCAGAAAATCCGAAAACAGCGCCAAAAAGAAAGGGAAGAGCGCACACGGATAGAAAAGGATATTGACAGTAAGTCCATCAGTGAAATCGAAGCAGAGCTTCGTGCAGGGCTGGAAAAGCACCGTCAGGAACAAGAAAAAACAGAACAGAACATTTCAGAGGAAAAGAAGGAGGAATAAATCATGAATTGGGTATCGCCTATCAAAGATGACGAAACATTGGAAAAGTTTAAGCAGGAGCTGAGGAAAGTGGATGACAAGTACTATATCCTGTTTGAAATCGGTGTGGGAACGGGTCTGCAGCTCCAGGAAATATTAAAGTTCAGAAATAAGGATATCCGTGACAAGGATACGATTGAGGCTTGTATCGGGACGAAAAATATCCGGCGTACTTTTAATATTCCAAGGGATCTTAAAGAGATTATCCGCGAGTTCACAGAAGGGAAAGACCCGGATGCATTTCTGATTCAGGGGCATGCAAGTTCGTCTACTGCGCTTTCCAGGGAACAGGCTTACCGTGTATTTAAAGGAGTGGGAAAAAACATGGGGCTGAATTCTATCGGTGCGCAGACAATGAGAAAAACTTTTGCGTGGAGATATTATAAGGCGACCAACGATATTTATTATCTACAGAATCTTTTAAATCACGCGTCCCCGTCCATTACATACCGTTATATTGGTGAAAAGCCCAATGTAGAAGTAGTGTTAAAGAAAATGACGCCAGAAGAAAATGAACGCAGCCGTTATATTTTGTACAAGGACGGCATGGGAAAGAAGCGTATCAAAGAGCTGATGGATATGCTGGAGTACTTGAATAGCGAGCTGGATAACCCTACGAATAATGATGCGTTTTATGGGAGAGTGGACTGTCTGTTAACAGAAATGGAAGAACTGGCGGATAATTTTAAACACACTGTATAAAAGATGTTATTGTGGGTGGATTGAACAGAGTAGCGAAAAATGAGAAGCTGGCGGCTGGTACCGGCTTCTCATTTTTTGTGTTTGCATTTCATGGCGTCCTTTTTCTGCCGTACTTCTTCGGCTTCTTCCGGAGTGATAAGTTTTAAGATTTTTATACAGAAGTAGTTTCCGCTTTCGGCTTTCCGCAGTTTGATCTTTCCTTTCAGCCAGCCGTGTTCTTCACAGTAAGAAAGGCTGAAATAGCTGCCGTTTCCGTTGGAGAACCAGCGGATTTTGCGGCGGGCGTTCTTTTTACAAAGGAAACATCTGGTGGAAGTTACTTTCCAGTCTTTCATGGCCTGGACTTTTGAGGAAAATTCACGGGATACGAATTTGGCATAGTTGTCGTATACAGCATAGATTTCTTCTTTCCGGCTTTTAGGATTCTGGAAATAATCAATGGAAAAATTTTTCAGGACGGTTTCACTGGGAAGGCGTTTCAAAATTTCGGCAGTGTATACAGAATCGTTTAAGGCATTATGAAAACGCTCTCCCTTTTCGAGCTTCAGGAAGTCTGCCGCATGTTCCAGGGAGCGCCTTACTTTTCTGTCGTCGTAAACGATGCTGAAAATTTTCTGGATATCATAAAACCGGAGCGGAGCACGGAATGGATTTTTCATTCCATGATAGCGCATATTCCGTTGGAGTTCGTACAGATCCGAGACGCCCCAGGTGCAGAAATGAACCCGTTTCCCGCACCAGGACAGGAAATCCGCTGCTGCTTCAGGAAAGGTACGGGCATTTTTCAGGCTTTCCATGTCTATATGAAGGAGATCCTGTGTGTATTCATGCATAGAAGTGTACACCGCGGGACAGATTTGTTCGTGGAATCTGCCAAGTTCATGATAGTTGCTGTCAAGCTTTATGGCCCCGATTTCCAGAATTTCAAAAGGAAGCGATGGGTCTTCGAATTCTTTCCCGTCAGGGCACTGGTTCCATTCTAAATCAAATATAATGTAGTTCATAATACTATGAGTATACACGGCATTCGTCATTTTGTATAGAGTATTTGAGGGATTTTCGGCAGAATTACCGAAATGGGTTATTATTTCTACATTCATAAGCATATTTTACAATCCAAAAAGGAAATCTTTGTATAATTCGGGTATGGCTGAAAAGCAGGTTATCTAGTATACTAAGAACAGTTAAACGGCAGTTGAAAATTTTAGGAGGTTAGGAAAATGGCAAGTTTATCATTACAGCATATTAACAAAACATACCCGAACGGATTTGAAGCAGTGAAGGATTTTAACCTGGAGATAGAGGATAAAGAATTTATCATTTTTGTAGGTCCTTCAGGATGCGGAAAGTCTACGACACTGCGTATGGTAGCGGGACTCGAAGAGATTACAAGCGGCGTTTTGAAAATCGGAGACAGGGTTGTAAATGATGTAGAACCGAAAGACAGGGATATTGCGATGGTATTCCAGAACTATGCGCTGTATCCTCATATGACAGTATATGATAATATGGCGTTTGGCCTGAAGCTCAGGAAAGTTCCGAAAGATCAGATTGACAAGATGGTAAAAGAAGCAGCAAAGATTCTTGATTTGGATAAATTGTTAGACCGTAAGCCGAAGGCTCTTTCCGGAGGACAGAGACAGCGTGTTGCTATGGGGCGTGCCATTGTGCGTGACCCGAAAGTGTTCCTGATGGACGAGCCGCTGTCAAATCTGGATGCGAAACTGAGGGTTCAGATGCGTATTGAGATTTCGAAGCTGCATCAGAGACTGGGTGCGACTATTATTTATGTAACCCATGACCAGACAGAGGCTATGACACTGGGAACCAGGATTGTTGTTATGAAGGATGGTGTGGTACAGCAGGTAGATACGCCGCAGAACCTGTACAACTACCCTGATAATTTATTCGTAGCAGGATTTATCGGTTCTCCGCAGATGAACTTTATGGATGCGCAGGTTGAGGTAAAAGGAAACGATGTGAAACTGGTTGTCGGAGAGTTCAGCATTAAGCTTCCGGCTGACAAGGCAAAGAAGCTGATTGACGGCGGATATGCAGGAAAGACTGTAACTATGGGAATCCGTCCGGAAAATGTATATGATTCCGAGGAGTTCATTAAATCCTCACCGGATACTGTTATAGAGTCTAAAATCAGAGTATATGAGCTGCTGGGTGCAGAAGTATTCTTATACTTCGATGTAGAAGGATATAATATGACAGCGCGCGTAAATCCGCAGACCACGGCAAGGACAGGCGATACCGTAAGGTTTGCCCTGGATGCTACGAAGATTCACGTATTTGATAAAGAGACAGAGAAGGTTATCACAAATTAGTCTTTTGAGAGCGATAGGCCCTCCCGATGAAAGTTGGGAGGGTTTTTCATTAGACAGGAAGGGGAAACATGATTTCAAGTCAGGTTTTACAGACGGCAATTGATGAGCTGAAAGAGATTACCAGGGTGGATTTATGGATCATGGATTTGGAGGGGCATACACTCCTGTCTACATTTACCGATGAAAATATTCCGGCAGATGCCGTGAAGCTGTTTGCAGACTCAGTGGCAGACAGCCAGGTAATACAGGGATATCACTTCTTTAAAATTCTGGATGATAAATCATTGGAATATGTTCTGGTGTCGAAAGGTTCCGGTGAGGATGCATATATGATAGGGAGAGTAGCGGTCAGCGAAATCCAGAATCTTCTGGCAGCGTACAAGGAGCGGGTTGACAAAAATAATTTTATCCAAAATCTTCTGTTGGACAATATGCTGTTGGTGGATATCTATAACCGTGCAAAGAAACTGCATATTGAAGTGGAGGCGCCCCGGGTAGTTTTTATTATTGAGACAAGGCGGGAAAAAGATAATATTGCGATGGAGACGCTGAAAACGCTGTTCGCGTCCAGGACAGGGGATTATATTACCGCAGTGGATGAAAAGAGTATTATCCTGGTCCGTGAAGTGGAAGAAAATGAATCTTACGGTGATTTAGAAGCGGCTGCCCAGATGATGCGGGATATGCTGAATTCAGAAGCTATGTCTGCGGTGCACATTTCTTACGGTACGATTGTGGAGCAGATTAACCAGGTTTCAAAGTCTTATAAAGAGGCTAAAATGGCTCTTGACGTGGGAAAAATTTTCTATTCGGAAAAGGACATCATCGCATACAATACACTGGGTATCGGACGGCTGATCTATCAGCTTCCGGTACAGCTTTGTGAAATGTTTATGAAAGAAGTATTTGGAGAAAACCTGCCGGATACGTTTGATGATGAGACGCTTGTGACTATCAGCAAATTTTTTGAAAATAACCTGAATGTGTCTGAGACGGCGAGGCAGCTTTATGTCCATCGGAATACGCTGGTGTATCGGTTAGAGAAGCTTCAGAGAAGCACGGGGCTGGATATCCGGGTATTTGATGACGCGCTTACTTTTAAAATCGCGCTGATGGTTGTCAGCTACATGAACTATATGAAGAATCAAGAGTATTAAGACAGGCTTTCGGGGAATGCTTCTATAATATAGTAAGACATATAGATATAGGTTTTGAGATTATCATACAGAATGAAAGGCAGGATATTTATGGCAAAACGGGTTTTAAATATGACACCGAAGGAATTGATAAATTTATCAAAAGAGGAAATAATCGCTGCAATCGCGGGCAGCGAGGGGCGGGTGCTGGCAAGTGAGACAATCGGTATTACGATTCCGCTGCTCAGCGATGTGACAAATGCAGAGTTTGCGGCGTCTATGGGAGCGGATATGATTCTCCTGAATATGTTTGATGTACAGGATCCCGTAATTCTGGGGCTTCCGCAGACAGACAGACAGGAGACCGTAAGGAAAGTGAAACAGCTCACCGGACGGATGGTGGGAATTAATCTGGAACCGGTGGATGATGCGGCGGCGTCCGAGAATGCAGAGACTTTGTGGGCTATGAGCGCGGGACGCTATGCTACTGTAGAAAATGCGGCGCTCGCTCAGAAAATGGGTGTAGATATGATAGTTCTCACAGGGAATCCCGGAAACGGCGTAAGCAATGATGCAATTGTTTCATCTCTTCGGGCGATTTCCGCTGAAATCGGGGACAAGATTGTGCTTGCTGCCGGAAAAATGCACGCATCGGGAGTTATCGGTGAAGGAGGAGAAAATATCATCACAAAAGAGGATATCCGCCTCTTTGCCGAGGCAGGGGCAGACGTGATACTGATGCCTGCGCCCGGGACTGTTCCGGGGATTACTACCGAATATATCAGGGAGCTGGTAAGCTATGCCCACAGCCTGGGGAAACTGACGATTACCGCTATCGGAACTTCACAGGAGGGGGCAGATACAGATACGATAAAAAGGATTGCGCTGGAATGTAAAATGACAGGAACAGATATCCACCACATTGGGGATTCCGGCTATGTGGGAATGGCTTTGCCGGAAAATATTATGGCGTATAGCGTAGCAATCCGGGGAATCCGGCACACGTACCACAGGATGGCGCAGTCGGTGGAGAGGTAGTCCCGGCAATCCTGCAAAAAAACTTGCTTTTTTCCTACCGTGCCTTTATACTGGATGCAAGAACAGGATAAGGAACAGGAGGAGATTTCATGGTAAAGTTATATGATGGCGGTGCATATCTGATAAATGGCGCAGAGATTGTGGCAGATAATCAGGATGCAGCAGCTGTTTTGAAGAGTAGATTAGGCGATTGTGTTCCAGAGAAAGCAGAAGCTGCCAGGAACACAATCGCTTATGGTATTTTAAAAGAGCATAATACTTCGGGAAGTATGGACAAGCTGAAAATTAAGTTTGATAAGCTGACTTCCCATGATATTACGTTTGTAGGAATCATCCAGACGGCACGCGCGTCGGGCCTGGAAAAGTTTCCGGTGCCTTATGTGCTGACCAACTGCCATAACAGCCTTTGCGCAGTAGGCGGAACGATTAATGAGGATGACCACATGTTTGGACTGACTTGCGCGAAGAAGTACGGCGGCGTGTATGTACCGCCTCATCAGGCAGTTATCCACCAGTTTGCCAGGGAGATGCTGGCAGGCGGCGGACGGATGATTTTAGGCTCGGATTCCCATACCCGTTACGGGGCTCTGGGAACTATGGCGATGGGCGAGGGCGGCCCGGAGCTGGTGAAGCAGCTTCTTAACCAGACCTATGACATCAACATGCCGGGCGTAGTCGGGGTTTATCTGGACGGGGAGCCGATTCCGGGTGTGGGGCCTCAGGACGTAGCGCTGGCGATTATCGGCGCGGTGTTTGCAAATGGTTATGTAAATAATAAGGTAATGGAGTTTGTAGGCCCGGGCGTAGAGAAATTAAGCGCGGACTTCCGTATCGGCGTGGATGTTATGACTACGGAGACGACCTGTCTGTCTTCCATTTGGAAAACGAATGACGAAAAAATTAAAGAATTTTATGATATTCACGGCAGGGAAGATGACTACGCGGCGTTGGAGCCGGGAGCTGTGGCATATTATGATGGCATGATTTATGTGGACTTGAGCCAGATCCGTCCTATGATTGCTATGCCGTTCCATCCGAGCAATACATATACGATCGAAGAGCTGAAAGCGAATCTGATGGATATTCTGGATGATGTAGAGAAGAAGGCGTTGGTGAGCCTGGACGGAGCCGTAGATTTTACCTTAAAAGATAAGGTGCGGGATGGAAAGCTTTACGTAGACCAGGGGATAATCGCAGGATGTGCGGGCGGAGGATTTGAAAATATCTGTGCGGCAGCCGATATTCTGAAAGGGACAAGTATCGGAGCCGATGAATTTACGTTGAGCGTTTACCCGGCAAGTACGCCGATTTATGTAGAACTGGCGAAAAACGGAAAGCTGGCGGATTTGATGCAGACGGGAGCTATTGTAAAGACGGCATTCTGCGGGCCATGCTTTGGCGCCGGAGATACGCCTGCAAACAATGCATTTAGTATCCGCCACTCTACCAGAAACTTCCCGAACCGTGAGGGAAGTAAGCTGCAGAATGGACAGATTTCTTCGGTAGCGTTGATGGATGCGCGTTCTATCGCGGCAACTGCGGCAAATAAAGGGTACTTGACAGCAGCGACAGAGATTGATGCGAATTTCAGCAATCCGAAATATTTCTTTGATAAGACAATTTATGAAAACCGTGTATTTGACAGCCACGGCGTGGCGGATTCCTCTGTGGATATTAAGTTTGGCCCGAACATTAAGGACTGGCCGGCGATGTGCGCATTGACGGACAATTTGGTGCTGAAAGTAGTATCTGAAATCCATGACCCGGTGACAACCACTGACGAGTTGATTCCTTCCGGCGAAACGTCCTCATACCGCTCGAACCCGTTGGGACTGGCAGAGTTTGCGCTGTCAAGGAAAGACCCGGCATATGTGGGGAGAGCCAAAGAGGTTCAGAAAGCAGAGAAGGCAAGGGAAGAAGGAAAATGCCCATGTGAGGCGTTTCCGGAACTGAAACCAATGTGGGACAAGATAAAAGAGGCGTTCCCGGAAATGGGCAGTGAGAATACCGGAATCGGAAGCACTATTTTTGCAGTGAAACCGGGCGACGGTTCTGCCCGTGAACAGGCAGCTTCCTGCCAGAAGGTTCTTGGCGGATGGGCAAATATTGCAAATGAATATGCAACGAAGCGTTACCGCTCGAATCTGATTAACTGGGGTATGCTTCCGTTCCTGATTGAGAAGGGCGATTTGCCGTTCTCGAACGGAGATTATATCTTTGTTCCGGATATCAGAAAGGCGGTTCAGGAGAAGCAGACAGAGATAAAAGCCTATACAGTAGGCGATGGATTAAAAGAGTTCACGTTAAGGATGGGCGAGCTGACGGACGATGAGAGAGAAATAATCTTAAAGGGCTGTCTTATTAATTACAATAGAATTTAATAAAAATAATATTACAACAGCCGGCAGGCATTATGGCCGGCTGTTTTGCTATGTATATACATGCGCTTTATTAAGAATTTATTAATTTTTGCGTAATATCTTGAAACGAAAAAACAGAGTGCTATAATTAACGTAAAATACACCGTACAGCATATCTTACATATTATAGTACCAGGGTGTCAGATGCCAAATGTAATCCTCACGGAATTCTATAAGGATTGCATTGACATAGATTACAGGGATAGCCTGAATGATTAGGTATCTCTGTTTCTGCATTTTTTAACAATAAAGCAAAACGAAAGGAGAGAAAATGTAAGATGAAAGGTAGGGAAATGAGAAGGCGGTTATTAGCATTGTTCCTCTGCTTTATCATGGTTTTGGGATGTGTTGGAGGATTTGCTCCCATAGGAGTATCAGCAGCAGTCAACGCCGGAAATAATCCGACGCCAACGATTGATATCGCTGTCAATGTGCCGAGCGATTATCCGGGAACCTTTTTGGAATTTAAAGAAGAATTGACGCAGAAGCTGTTGGAACAGGGATTGGAGCCGGGTTCGTTCCGTATCACAGATACGAAGGTATCGATTGATACAACGGACTTGAATGGATGGTACGTATATGATCACTATTACAGCCAGGGAACATACGATGCGCTGAATCTGTCGGATGAACAGAAACTGAAACAGCCGCTTCGTCTGGCGAGTGATAGATCGCAGAATGGAACGCAGGTACAGATTGAAAATTATTTCCAGAACGGAGCACTTCCTACGACTGTTTATAATTATAACCATCATATTCTTTCTTATCAGAAGGATGGGACGGCGAATATGGCGTTCGTGGGTTATGCGACGCCGGCATGGGCGGATTTTATGATTTATCCGGCGCCGAGTGATTCCACCAGGAATTTTAGTTTCAACTTGGATGCGTCGTATTTAGATACGCATACGCTGCATGGCGGCGGTTTCCTGATGAATGCCGGAATCGTAGACGGTAAACTTTACGGATATCTGCTTTATTACAGCGGAATCAATACCAGCAGCGGTGCGGCGACATTAGGAATTTATAAAGTGAACGGCGTTACTCCGGCGGCAAATACAGTTACAACAAGCTACCTTGGCAGCGTAGTAGCATCAAAGGGCACAAGTCTTGGAAACGAGAAAAAGGCCCGCATCTCTGTGGAGCTGAAGAGAGACGAGATCACCGTACAGTCCCAGGCATACGATGCATCGGGAAATCTTGGGGCGATTACAAACATTTACGATAAATATAAGATTCCCCAGGTAATGGAAGATAATACCTTGAATGGATTTGGACCTTTCGTCGGTTATTCGGCGCATGGGTGCGCTTCCCTTTCTCGTTTCCAGTACACGGATCTGGAGATGAGTTATGAGACGACAGCCTTTGACGCATTGAAGAATGTGCAGTACTATCAGGGGGCAGATTATAAATATTTCGTGAACCTGGCGGGAGAGAGCAATGATCCTAATATTCCCTTAGAGACGGATCCGTCTTATCCCGACGGTATTAAGCGGTTGAATGAAAATGAGATTTTTTATGTCTCAAATGTAGACGATGGTAAGATCCTGACAGATACGAAGAAGGATGAGGACGGAAACATTATCCATCAGGGTATAGGTTCTTCAAATGGCTTTATTGCAAACGGCGATGATTATGCGGGGCTGATGGCACAGTACATTTATAATAACTATATAGAAAATGTGAAATTTAATCAGGCTCCGATTATCAGTGATATTCCACTGGCAAACTTTTATATGAAGGATTCCAGCACTGGCGAGCAGATTATGACAATTCATCTGCAGCATTTGAAAAACAGTAACCAGTCGATACCGGTGAATATTGTCGATAAGTCAAAACCCGGTACCCTGGCGGGTGATGACGGCAAGATTAGCCAGTGGAGTTATAAAGTATATGACCCAAAGAATACGGTGGTATACCAGAGCGGCTGGGTAGACAGCGTGGATAAATTGAATGATTATATATTTAATGGCAGCAGCGCTTCGGGTCGATGGACTTTTGAGCTTTCAGTGCGGGATCAGGAAGGGAATGAGTCAAAATCTTCCCAGACTTACCTTGTGGCATTTCTGGATAATGAAGCGCCGTTTATCAAAGGGGAGAACACAGGGAAGAATATCGCTACGATTACTCTGACAGATACCGGAATGGGTATTGATGAGGACGGAATCACATTCATGGAGGATGGACGCGGTTCTGGCGTAGCTGCTTACTGGATTACAAATGACAATAGCGCAACTCCCGGCGAAGATGACTGGGAAGAGCTTGAAAGTATAGATCACAGCTATGCATTTGATTATGAAATCGACAGCAACCTGCCTGTGATTGTATGGGTAAAAGACGAGTGTGGAAATATAGGCAATAAAGCTATTTTCCAGCCAATTCATGTAGTTGTTGAGGATGCGGACGGAAATCCGATTGATGATTATTATGTAATAGGTGATAACCCAATCATTGTGCTGCCGGAAGATGAGGACGTGCCGCCGTCAGAGGATGATGAGGAAGAGTTCAGCGGATGGGTTATACCAGGCAAAAACCCGGGTGAAGATCCGGATCCTATCACACCGGGGGCGCAGCCGGAAGGCGGAGAGGACCATACGATTATTATCCGTCCGAGCTATTCCAAAGATAAGGCGAAAATCGTGTATGTATCCAACGGCGGTGTGATTACTACTTCTGCAGGCACAGAAGTTCTTACCGATACTTACGAGGTTACTTCCGGCGCCAGCATTCAGACAAAAATTGATGATCATAATATCCTGCCTACGCGGGAAGGGTATGCTTTTGCAGGATGGAAGCTGTTGAATACGGATAATTCTGACAGCGTAAGTAATAGCGCATATATCAACAACGCTGCAAACTTGCTTCCGGTTGAAACAGCAACGGCGGTAAAAGAAACAAATGAGGCAGGTATTACCACAAGAGACACGTATTATCTGATTGCGCAGTGGACAGTTGGAAATTATACATTAAAACTTGACGCGAATGGCGGATCTTTAGGAAATGTGAGATCTATTACAGACATTGCATATGGAACGTCATTTAGTACGCTGGCAATTCCGATTCAGGGGCGCGGCGTTCCGACGAAAGCCGGATATATTTTCCAGGGATGGTCAGAAACCAGTACGAATGATAATGCGGCTATCTTTAAATTCGCAAGCGGAATTTCAGGTACGGCAGCAGCTATGCCGGTGATGCCGGCGCATGATAAAACGGTTTATGCGGTATGGAAAGAAGATACAAGCAAGTTTGTAGTAAGCTTTAACAGCAACGGAGGAAGCAGGATTTCTGATCAGGCATACCAGACAGCGACAGCGGCGAAGTACAATACATTCCTGGTACCGCAGAGAGCAGGTTACACGTTTGACGGCTGGTATATGAAGAGCGTTCTGGATGCAGCAGGAGAAGACGTAGCAACTAATGAAAATGGCATCCTGTCATTTGTGGGGGATGCAAAGGATAAGTATACGGCATATGCCGGAGGCGAAAATATCGAAGCGGCGAATAAAGTGAACCATACATTTGTCGCTATGTGGACGCCGAAGACAGATGTGAAGTATACGGTGGATTCCTATATCAATTCTGGAAAGAAAGATGCGAACGGCAAGTATATTTATACGAAGGTAAGCGAGACCGGAGTGACCAAAACCTATACGGCAGCTACGGAAGAAGTAGTGTCTGTTCAGGCGGGTGATAAGACGGCAGAGCTTACAGTAGGAGGGACGAAATACTGGTATAACGAAGAGAACGAAAATAATGTACTTACCGGAGCAGTTACCGGAAGCCCGGCATTGTCTCTGAAACTTTACTATGACAGATATTTTGACATTGCAGCAACTTCAAAGGGAGAAGGTACTGTAACGGGAGCTACGGGACAGAAAGAAGGTTCTACGCCTACCGTTAGCTGGAAAGCAGCAGATGGATGGTATGTATCTAAGGTTCTGGTAGATGGAGTGGTGAAGGATGATTTGATTTCGGAAGAGAGTTATACGTTCCCGGAAGGAATCCATGAGAACCATAAAATTTATGTAGAATTTGAGAATAATGCAGAAAACCCGAATCCGAATCCGCCAACTGATCCGGATGATCCAAATCCGAATCCCGGAGGAGATACGACTGAGAAATTTTACAGAATCAGTACCGCCGTCATAGGGTGCAGCGATAGCAGCAAATATGAAATCACGCCGACTACAAGTGTGAAATCGGGAGATAATCTGGAAGTCAGCTGGAACGTTAAGGATTCCAATTACCAAGTAGTTAAAGTTGAGGTAGACGGACTTCCATATAGTAGCATGGAAGGACCGATTTCATTCACAGGAATCAAGGCAAACCATGATGTGGTTGTTACGGTTGAGGCATTGCCGACAATTGGAGGCGGCAGTACGGAAGGACAGTATACCGTAACAGTGAACCGCTATGGCGGAGACAGCAACGTAATACTCAGCCCCAGCCAGGTAGTTGACAAAGGCGCGGCAGCAGCAGTGTCATGGGATGCGACAGGTACGAAGTACCGCGTTTACAAAGTCGTTGTAGACGGAGAAGAAGTCACGATACCAGACAGGCAGAAAGTCACAGGAACTTACAAGAAGAGACCTTTAACGAACATTCAGGCGAATCATGTGGTGGATGTTTACTTTGCAGAGGTCAATGACGAGAATGAAGTGATTCCTCCAAGTTTTTCTGAGGAAGAGTATGTGAAGCTGACGACGCAGATTATCGGTGGATCCGGCGAGATTACCGGAGGCGCGGTTATCAGCAAGGATGAAGAGGCTGGAACGGTATCCTGGGATCTTCGGAATCCGGATGTGTCACATGCAGATGAAGACGACTACACCTACTATGAAGTAGAAAAAGTAGTGGTTAACGGCGAAGTCAGAAAGGACTTAAAAGATAAGACAGAGGTTACGCTTGGCCAACTGGCAGATGATACAGATGTAAAGGTATACTTGAAACCGGTGCTGTTCCGTGTAGAGGTTATCAAATATGGAAACGGTACAGTTCCAGGTTCGAGGACAGTTTATAAATACCAGAATTATAAAGATCTTGTTGCAGAAGCGGCTGAGGGTTCGGCAGTTGCGAAGATAGTCGTAGATGGTGAGACAGTTTATGAGTACCAGGCGGCAGGAAGCGGCGGTTCGACAACTACTAAGGCGGCTCCGGCAAAAGCAGCTGGTGTATTAAAGAATACATCAGGCACTCAGGCGAAAAAGGTTGTTATGTCAGAAGCGGCGCTTAAGACGGCAGCAGAGACAAAGAAAACACCAGAAACAGCAGCTGCTACAGAAAGCGTAAAAACGCCGGAAGCAGAGAAGACTACGGAAGCATCTGAAAAGACTACAGAAACCGGAAAATCTACAGAGACATCCAAAAAGGAAACGGAGAGCGGAAAGTCTACGGAAGCATCCGAGAAGACGACAGAGAGCGGAAAGTCTACAGAAGTATCCGAGAAGACGACAGAGAGCGGAAAGTCTACAGAAGCATCCGAGAAGACGACAGAGAGCGGAAAGTCTACAGAAGCATCTGAGAAGACGACAGAAGCGTCTGAAAAGACAACAGAGAGTGGAAAATCTACAGAAGCTCCTGCAAAAGTGGAACCGAAAACAAATGCTCCGAAAGTGAACGTGCCGAAGGCACAGGACACAGATAAGAAGATTACTAAAGAAGGAGAAGAACAAGTCACAAGGAAAGAAATTGACGATATTCTTCGTATCGAAAAGGATCATAAGATTGAGGTCTACTTTGCGGAGAAGAATGATGATGGTACACTGAAACCAATTCCGGATACGTCAAAACTGTATAAAGTAACAGCTGAAATCGTGGGTGGTTCCGGCACAGTTGAAGGCCAGAGTATGGTAGAGAAGGATGGTTCCGTTACAATCAAGTGGAGCGGCATTCCTGAAGGCTATGAAGTAGAGAAGATTACGGTAAATGATAACGTTACACAGGCAACAGGAAGCGGAAGCCTTCAGATGAATGATATTACGGAAAACAAAACCGTAAAGATTTATCTCAAAAAGTCTCTCCCAGGAGACACACAGGGAACAGAGGGAACGTTCCGCCAGCCAAGCTTTAATGTTACTACAGCTATCAGCGGAGGTAATGGGACTATAACAGGAAACCATTCTGTGACGGAAGGCAGTGATACTACTGTAACCTGGAGCGTAGCAGATCCGGAAACAGAGGAAGTGAAGTATGTATTTGTTAACGGACAGCCAAATACAGCAGCTCAGGGAGAGGGAAGCGTTACCATAGAAGGCATTAATGCAGATCAAAAGGTCGTTGTAGTCCTTGGAAAGAAAGATTCTGCACCGCCAACGAATGTAGATACAGACGGAGACGGGAAACCGGATATCAACATTGATAAAGATGGAGATGGAAAACCGGAAGTGAATGTAGATACAGACGGAGACGGCGACCCAGATCTGAACGAGGATAAAGATGGGGACGGCGAGCCGGATGTCAACATCGTAGATAAAGATGGGGACGGCAAACCAGATCCAATTGATCCAGAAGACCCAGAACCGCCGAAACCCAATGTAAATGTAGATACAGACGGAGACGGCGACCCAGATTTGAATGTAGACAAAGATGGGGATGGCAAACCGGATGTCAACATCGTAGATAAAGATGGGGACGGCAAACCAGATCCAATTGATCCGGAAGACCTGGAACCGCCGAAACCTAATGTAAATGTGGATACGGATGGGGACGGAGACCCGGATTTGAATGTAGATAAAGATGGGGATGGCAAACCGGATATTAACATTGTAGACAAGGATGGAGACGGAGAGCCGGATGACATTGATCCGGAAAATCCGCCGAAGCCTGACGTAAATGTAGATACAGATGGGGACGGAAAACCGGACATCAACGTGGATAAGGATGGAGACGGAAAACCGGATGTGAACATCGTAGATAAGGATGGAGACGGAGAGGCGGATAAAGACATTGACCCGGAGAACCCGCCAAAGCCGGACGTAAATGTAGATACAAACGGAGACGGACTTCCTGATATCAATATTGATGAGGATGGGGACGGAAAACCGGATGTAAATATCGACGAAGATGGAGACGGGAAACCGGATAAGAATATAGTAATATATTATATTATTACAACATCTCTGAGCGGTGGTGAAGGAACGATAGACCCGACCCATTCCGTCCGGAAAGGAAACGATACGAGTGTAAGCTGGACTGTGAAGAACAGCGGAACAGACGAAGTAAAGTATGTATTTGTCAATGGCAAGCTGGATACAGCGGCGAAAGCAGCAGGACGCATCGAATTTAAAAATTTAGGAGCTGACCAGAAGGTCGTTGTGGTTTTAGGAAAGAAAGGTTCTACGACACCTCCGGTAAATGTAGATGTGGACGGAGATGGCAAGCCGGATATCAATATTGATAAAGACGGAGACGGCAAACCGGATGTAGATGTAGACACAGACGGGGACGGCAAGCCGGATATTAATATTGATAAAGATGGAGACGGCAAACCGGATATCAACATTGATACAGATGGGGACGGAAAACCGGATGTAGATATTGATACAAACGGAGACGGAAAACCGGATACCAATATTGACACAAATGGGGATGGCAAACCAGATGTCAATATTGATAAAAACGGAGACGGAAAACCGGATATCAATATTGACACAAATGGAGACGGAAAACCAGATATCAATATTGATACAAACGGAGACGGGAAACCGGATCTGAACATTGATACAGACGGAGATAATGTTCCGGATGTGAATATTGATACAGACGGGGACGGCAAGCCGGATAAAAATGTGATAGGACAGACGGAACCGACAGAGACGGAAAAGCCAAAGAAAAAGACTCCAAAGAAAAAAACGCCAAAGAAAAAGCCGACCGATCCGTCAGAGACAACAAAGCCAACAAAGCCAACCGGACCGAGGTATTATTCTTCGAGCTGGAGAACTACGGCGAATTCGCCAAAGACAGCAGACATGTCTGGAAATCCGTGGATATGGATGACAGCTGCATTTGCTTCCCTGGGAGCAGTATTGACTGCAATGAGCAGGAGACGCCGGACAAAAGGCAGTAAGTAAACGCCGCAGATGAACAAAAAGGACTCCCAGAAACCAAATAGGTTTCCGGGAGTTTTTTGTTCGCTCAGTAATTGATATTTACTTCAAAAACTTGACAAATTTGAAAGAACGCGGTATCATTTAAGAAAATATATTATAAAAAAAGTATAAAAATTTTGATACTTTTATTACAAACATAGCAAAAATAATAAAAGACAAAGAGGTGGAGAGCACGGGATTGTAAAAAATGCACAGTTTCGTGCGTGGTTTTGTTTTCAAAGAGACCACATCGAATATGGATAACTGGTCATTTTGTATTTCTGCTAAGTGAAAGGATGTATGGCATGACTGTCATTTTTCGTTAGATTCGGAATCCGTATCTGCAGCAAACAGGTTTTGTCAGAGATAAATTTTTATATTATGTGATGATACGAAATTCAGCACATCCGTTCAGAAATATGAAAGGGGCAGTACGAGTAGCCTTAGGAGTACATTGCTTTTTGTAGAGACTGGAGGATGTGTTTTTATATGAAAGGAAGGGGAAAAATGAAAGAAGGAATAAGGGAAACCATGAAGAGGTGGGTCTGTCTGATACTGGCAGTGGCCTGTGTCCTGAACGGGCTGCCTTATACGCCGATGATAGCGCGGGCGGATGAAGGAGGGGGAGCGGGGCTTCCCGCATTCCGGATGACGTTTGGGCAGGTCGGGGGAGCGGCAAACCAGGTATCGACCGGAGTCTATATGTTAAAGAATGCCGGGCAGGCTACCTACAACCTGTCGCTGAACCCGGGCTACACGTCAGGGGGGGCGCAGGATATTACGGTAACGCTGGCGTCGCCGTACCTGGTGTATGACGCGGAAGGGAACCTGACGACTACCTTTGAAGCGCCGGAAGATTATACGGCTGCGGGCAGGAGCGTGCGAACGACGATCGTGGATGTACCAAATGGAAACTGGTATGTGGAAGGTACGGAGAGCACGGTGCTTTATACGGCGGCAGGGGAGATTATGCCCTATCCTGAGGGGAAAACAAGTTGGAAAGGAGAGGCGCTGGTTCCGCCGCTGGTAGATTCCGTAACGTTTACCGGGATGGTAGAAATAAAAATCATAAGCACAGCATGGCAGGGGCCGAATGCCGCTGCTATACAGCTGGGTTCTAAATTTTATGGTGATGTGCCGGAGAACGCGAGCGCGTCGGTAGATGCGGGTCTGAGCTACAGGACTTATAAAGATGCTGCGGGGAATATTATAAACGGGCTCCAGGTAATAAAGCTGGGTGGAAACCCGAATATTGACAATGGGGACTATAACTCTATCGCATTTATTAACAGTAACCTGGACTGGAGCGCTGCAATCAATGCGATCACGCATCCGCCAATGTGGGATCAGTATAACTATATGACCTACCGGGTGACGGTAGAGAATATTTCGGCAAAGCCGGAGAGTTTCCTGGACGGCTTTGATCTGAACCTTTCGCTGATGAACGGAAATGACGGTTCCAGCGGTATCCTGCGGAAAGATATGATGGCGTGGAAATGTAACGATGACGGGACGCTGACAAAAAATACCGATTTGAGTATTGAGGCTACCCAGTATGCCTACTCCGGGAAGCCGGGGGAGGGAGGCGTACTTATCTGGGACGTGACGGATGTTCCGGAAGCGGAGCTGTCAGAGTGGAACCTTGATGACTTTTCAAATATTAATGCGCCGCTGATTCCTTATTACTATCCTATGGAGGCTACGCTCAATATTAAATTTACGGATATGCCGCTGTATTCCCCGCATGATCCAAATCCTGCGAGACATGCCCAGAGGGTTTTTTACATAGCGGTACCCTATCCGAACAATTTCGGGGGTAACCTGTTTAACGCGACGACGCTGCGTCCTACCATTTTCTTCGGTAAGACGGCGGATCGTGTGACAGGGTATTCCTGGAGTAAGGAGTACAGGGATACTACGGCGTTTGACAAGACGGTAATAAATGTGACGCAGAATAAATATGTCCTGAATGATGCGGGAAATCAGGTAAAAACGATAGAAAGCGGAATCGGGCAGCTGGCGTCTTACTATCTTGACAGTTTTGAAAATAAAGGAAATGTGCCGATCTTTGATTCTTATGCGCTGGATACCATTCCGAATCATTTCCAACTGGAGTATATTAAAATCTATCTGGAGGACGGTATGGAGCTGGAAGACTGGTTCCGTGCGGCAAAAGATGGCCCTCTGCTGGAGATGGAGGTACAGGCAGGAGATGGAACCCTTTCCTGGGTATCCTGCGGCACTCTTGGAGGCGCACAGACGGAGGCGGATGGAGGAACCAGCTATACCATTACTCTGGGGGAAGAGATGGAGCAGTGGCTGGCAGGGAATAAAGGCAAATCGTTTACCAGGAGAATACGGCTGAACTTTATGCACCGTATCCGCAGCGGCCTGAAGTTTAAAGGGAAAGTTGAAGTTGCAGGCTATCCCCTGCAGGCTGTCAGCTATGTGAATAATGTACAGACAAATTATCAGCAGTGGACGTATTATGACAGCCTGATTGAATATGACGGGGCGGGGGGGTATAAGAAGAGGGACTTGAACAGCACGGCCAGCAAGGCAACGATCAATGCGAAGCCGACGAACCCGGCAGTGGCCGCGTCAGGGCTGCGCTATGAAGATGGCGCAGTGGTGGAAAGCGCCAAGACGGTCCAGGTCCCGATGAATGAGGAGAAGGGCGCGTACCGTTACCTGCTCACAAACAACAGCCCGTCAAAGATGAGCCCGGCGATCTTCTACACAGACGGTAATTTCTTAGGGCGCGATTCCCACAACCAGTGGGGAGGCTTCCGGGCGAGGGAGGTGCGCCTGAGCGCAGGGCTTTTGCAGCAGTCAAAGATTGCATCCATAGTTTTTACAGATGCATCAGGAGGCACATGGAGTATTCCGGGGGGCAGCCTGAATGGCTATATACAGGATGGAGACGTGGTACTGGGGTATGACGTGTGGAAAAACCACACGCCCGATCTGCAGAAAATCCAGGTTTTGTTTGACGGATTTGAATCTGATGTGACTGCAGCGGAGGACTGCCGGATTGAGATTAAGGGAAGCCCGAATATGGCAGAGCAGCGTACCGTCGCAGGCGTGTGGAGGACCGATTACGACCCGGAACTGGGCGTCTCAAACCGCCAGGGGAGGGACAGCGCGACGCTTACCGTAAAGGCAATCAACCCCCAGATCAGCGGGACTACATATTATAAGGCAGAAGACGGGACTGCAAAGACAGGAAATGTCCCATACCGGGCAGAAGACGCGTGGTACAGTTTCACAGTGGAAAACCGCAGCCCTTCGGCGGCAGAGGATACGAACCTGGAATTCAGCATCAACAGCCTTTCCCAAAAGACAACGGGTATCAGGGGATTTAAGACAAAAGAAATCGTGATTGAGAAAGGCTGGGACCAGGTGGTCACGCCTATGGTGGTCTGGCTCTATGACTGGGACCAGGATCCTCACGGTACAGGGGCGCCGAAAGTTTCCCTGAAATGGGAGGACGTAGAGGCCAGGTATATGGATGCAGACGGAAGGGTAAAGATTCCGCTGTCAGATTTTCCGGAACTTACGGAATTGAAGCAGGTGCGTCTTGTATGTACCCATCTTTTTGCGGATGTGTATGCGAAAGGGCAGAACCCGGAAGACCCGGCACAGGATAATGCGCTCCGGGTGGAGCTGCACGGGACCCCTGACTGGCATAAGACGCTGCAGGCAACGGGCGCTTTACTTCCGCAGAATTATCTGTATTCAGACTTTGGGAAGACACAAAACGTAAATATGAATGTGGCGGAATTTGCGCCAAAGGTGACAGCCTCTACCCATTTAATCAGGAACGGAGTACAGCAGAACGGCGGTTCGGATACGCCGCATACACTGGCTTCTGAAAATAACCGTGAAGTCTGGTATGGGTTCCGGATGGCAAACAGCTCCATCAGCCCGTCCGGCCCGGCATATTCGGATATTAATCTGTCCAGCGTGGTTAACCGGAGCAGCACAGGGACGTCTGTCCACGGTTTTAAAAGTAAGGAAATTGTGATTTCCGCGCAGGCTGTGCAGGCATGTAAGATTGAGGATTTGGAGCTGTATGATTATGCGGATATGAACGGGACAGTTCTGGGCACGCCTTCCGAAGTGGTTACGGCCAGCGTGCTGAAAGGGTATCAGCAGGCAGACGGCAGCATCCGGATCCCGCTGGCGGATTTCCCCGGGATTGCTTATCTCCGCTATATACGGATACATTATGAAGATTTCTATGGAAGCGGGAAAGCGGCGGGCAGCAGTCTGCAGCTTGACCTGTATGGAGACACAGACTGGTTTGGCAACCTGGATGCAAGCGCAAACCTGGTGCAGGATGACGAGGACTACACGGACAATAAGAGCGCGTCGGATTGGGCAAGGTTTGCAGTGGCGGAGTTCGCGCCTGTAGTGACGGCCTCGACTCATTTTATAAAGGACGGCCAGCAGCAGAACGGCGGCTCCAGTTCGCCGCATACGCTGACGGTGGCAAACAATCAGAATGTGTGGTATGGATTCCGGATGGCAAATAACTCCATCAGCCCGTCCGGCCCAAGCTATGCGGATATTAATATATCCAGCGCAGTCAACCGGAGTTCGGCGGGGACGGCTGTTCATGGTTTTAAGAGTGAAGAAATTGTTATCTCTGCACAGACTGCCCAGGCGTGTGAGATAAAGGATCTGGAGCTTTATGACTATGCGGACATGAATGGGGCGAACCCGGGCACGCCTTCCAGGGTATTTACTGCAAAAGAGCTTGAAGGCTATAAACAGGCGGATGGAAGTATCCATATTCCAATGGAAGACATAGCGGAGATTTCATACCTCCGGTATATACGGATACATTTTACGGATTTTTACGGGAGCAGAGATGCGGCAGGGAGCAGCCTGCAGCTCGACCTGTATGGAAATACCGATTGGTTTGACAACCTGGATGCCGTTGGAAAACTTGTGCAGGATGTCCCGGATTATACGGCGAATAAGAGCGCGTCCGACACGGCAAGGTTCAATATCCAGAGGCCCTATTTGGCGCTCCATTCGCATATCCAGTATGTAGATGTAACGGAGAGCTCCCGGGGCGCCGGAACGACGGATGGAAACCAGACCCTGCTTGGAGTGCCGTATGACAGGGATTTTAAACTGTGGGTGCAGATGGAGAATGGTTCATCGCCTGCGGCTTCCGGCTACAGCGTTTTCTCAGTGCTGGACGATGTGGACCTGACGGTTGACCTGCCGATCAGGGACAGTGCAGGCGTGCGTTTTACCGACAAGTCAGGCGCAGGGGCAGCGGAGGCGCATACAGGCTTCCACACGACAAAGACGGTCGTACGCAGGGAACTGCTGGACCAGTACCGCACGATCGGAAGCATACAGCTTGCTGACGTGGACAGCCCGGACAGCCCGGCAGTGCTGACCCCGGTGACGGGAGCGGGCGGAAAGATTACAGGATTTGATGCGGCGGACGGGACACATTTCAATGTGACGGATGAAGGGCTTGTACTGGAAGAGAGCCAGCTTGAAGGACTGGGAATACAGTACCTCGCCCGTCTGCAGGTTTTGGGCGGCCGTGATATGAAAGTGACGGGCAATGCGGACAGGGCGGCGCTGCGCGTTGAGTTCTATGGTTATGAAGATTCAGCGATAGGCACGACAGATACGATGAATGTCCATAGTGAAAACTATCTGGACGGGCTGCGGGAGGACGCTTACCGTGTCAGCGCAAATGACAATACTGCCATCTATATGAGCAAGATGTATTTCGATACGGTGGTATCTGCGTTTTACAATGATGGGGACGCCGGCAAGTTTACGGCAGAAGCCGACGCACTGGAACACATCAGGGTCAATTATGCAGGCGGCGGTTCGTACTGGAATGATAACTCCGAGCTGGAGCTTGGCTATAAAGCTCTGGGATCCTTTGGCATAGATTTCCGGCAGTACCTGAACGTAGGGACGAACCTGCCGGTACCGGCGCCGGACCACGGGAATTATTACCGGCAGGAGCACTATGATGCAGGATGGGTGCGCCTGCAGTCCCTGAATACTGCTGCTACGGTAAATATGAGCATTAACGTTCCTTCGCACATTTTTGATACGTATTACCTGAAAATAAATCCGAATACACGCAGTTATCTTAACTGGATAGAAGTTACCAGGAAGGATGGGACGAAATATCAGGTCCTGCCGGATGACTGGGTGGGGAATGCGGTTGAGACGGGGGCGGCCGGAAACAAGTATTTCCGCATTAACCTGGCGAAAGGCCAGGCGCCGGACTATGGCGCCGATAAAGAGGAATTCTGGACAGACGCTTATGCGTATGATTTGGATGGGCCGGAGAACCCGATTACGAAAATTGTAATTAACATGGATGTGAACCAGGATGGCTTTACCGATGCCAGCAAGACAGCGGCGGGCGTCCCGGACTATGGAACATGGTACAGGGAGAATGACGCCAATACTCGTTCCGCGTTCGAGGTGACCGGGCGCCTCTACAAGACAGGGAAGGCAGAGCTTACGGCAAATACTACGCTGACGATTGGAAAGAGCGGCCGGGTAAAAGAACGTACAGATTCCGGGCAGGAAAATGGCCGCAGGGTGCAGTCCTCCTGGTCTTACTGGAATAATTACAGAAGCTATAGCTGGAATGGATACCATGCGGGAGACTATGAGTCCACTGCACGGGATATGAAATCTACGGCGGTCATGAGTGTAATCCGCGATGATGTATGGGTGAGGAAAGGCGTACACAGCGCTACGGAAACGGAATATGATGATTCAAACGTGAAGTTTGCGGACGCAGACCAGTTTGTCATCAGTTTTCGGCGGGGACCGCGCTATACAGGGAACCTCACGACAGGGCTGAACCATGATTATTCCCAGACCGGAAACTGGGGCGGCTGGTGTTATCAGGATGGATATAACTGGGGAGGACGCATCGGATTTTCCGACAGGATCCTGCTCACGGATACCCTTCCGGTTATTGAGCCGAACAGTGAGTTTAAATATTATGGTTTCCTGACTACCGGGCTGGTAATACAGAATGAAGTGTTTGCCCATATGACGTCCATTACCCTGAACCTGGGCGGCTACCGGGAGATTACAGATGCGGAAGGAAATGTGACGGGATATCAGGCAGACGCATCCAAGACAAAGAGCATCACGCTTACGAAGGAGGAGCTGGGGACGCTGAATGAGCTTTCTTTCTTATATGAATCTGAGGAGCAGACGGAGGACGAAGCAGCAGCGGTCAACCAGATTTGGCTGGAGAAGTGGCAGTTTGTGAACAGCATTGCTATTGATACCAAGGACTGGGGCGGAAATGCGGACTATACGAAGGAGACCGGGCGGACACGCAGCCCGGAAACAGGAGGCGGCGTAAAGGATATCGACGTCGTTGTAAAGGGTAAGCCGTATGTATACGTGAACCAGCCGGCAACAGGTCTGGGCGACAGTATCAGGCATGCCCAGAACAGGATTACACCGACGGATTATTTTGTGTATGATCCGAACACGGCACACACCAGCCCGCAGCACAATACAGAGAGATATTATGTGAGCGACAGCTCCGCGCCGAATCATGGCTGGAGCGATACTTTTGAGACAGCCCATATGAGGGGGTATCTCATACCATACCAGGCGGGGTATGCAGTAACGCCCCGTACCTCCAAATTAAATGATTACCAGGCGGATAACCTTACGCCGAATGTGCAGGAGTACACGGTAAAAATCTGGAACCGCAGGGACGGGAGCACGGAGAGAGACGCCTCTTCCCGCCTGGACGGGGCCTATACAACGAATACGATGAATGCCAGCTTCAATATGCAGAAGCTGTATATCCCGAAAGAATTTATTGACGGGGGATGGTTCCGGGTGAGCCGTCTGCTGCTTACCGGGGCCAGCAACCAGCAGGCGTCCTTTACGCTCGATGAGCTGAAGGCCCTTTTGGAACCGGATGCAAACGGCAAAGATTATGTGCTGGATGTCGAAAAGTACATCCATGATAACCCGGGCATGACGACTGGGTACAGCATTACGCTGCCGGAGGGGACGGCACGTCCTTATCTTAGGGCGCACATTAATTCCTTCCGCCTGGAATTCAAGGCTGTCGCAGGGAACCGCGAGAAGCCGGAGACGGTGCTTCAGGCAGGGGAATACCTGTCGGCGAGCAAAACGGCTTCGGACTATGCATTCCGCTATGACGGTGTGTTTGTGGACCGGACAAAAGAAGTCTTTGAAGGGGAAAATTACAGGGATTGGGATGAGGACTCAACACCGACCTTTGGAAAAAGTCCGAACGGCTATGGGGTTGACGTGCTTATAACAAATAACCTGGCGACAACATTTACCACGATTGACCCGAACCACGGGACATTCAGCGAACTGAGCGGCACGGTGAAGAAAGCCGACAGTTATTTGTCAAACCTGGTAGGGAACCTCCTGGTAAGTGTGACCAGGAACAGTGATACGAATAAGTTTGCTTATGATTTAGACGACTGTTCGGCAGCAGCGCCGCGTACAGAAATCGACAAGGATCATCTGATGCCGTGGGATTATGTGGAATATAAAGTCACGGTACAGTCGGACGCCAGCGCGCCGATTCCCCAGGAAAAAACAGACCTGCGGTTTGACACGGCCACAGGACAACGGATTGTGAAGTGGGAGGTTATCAGCAATACCACGGATATTCCTGCGGATCAGATTACCGCAAATCTTCCGGGGACGGGAGGAGCGGAGCTGACAAAAGGGACAGATTATTCCAGGGATGAAGCTGCGGCGGATGACGCTGCGCTGACAGATATTAAGCAGGTGGTATTCCACCTGGGGACGGAAGGCGATGCGGCACAGATTAAACAGGGCAAGGCGGTGACGCTGCGCATTGTCACCCAGCTGACGGATGAGTTCGGCAAGAATTTCCAGGGGCAGCTTATGACCAGCTGGCTGTATACGACCAGCCGGATTAAACATGGATATACCCAGTACCGGATTAACTATGGCCGGGAGAATATATCCGGCGCCGGAAGAGGGACCGTAAACTATTACCGGAACGAGTCGGATAATGGGACGACAAGCGGAAACAGCAATACGGATGTCAGCTACTGGCGGAATACGGTAAGCAACGTGGTGCTGGACGGGCGCAGCCAGTATGCATCCCGAATAGACGCAGGAGCGCTGTTTACAAGGCTTCGGTCTGATCTGGCGATAAGTTTTGCGTTTGCACCGGAAGCACAGGGCGTTTATGACGGCCAGCCTGGCAAAGTGACCGTCCAGGGCATAAAGAATTATACGCAGCACACGCAGGAGATACAGGAGACGGCCAGCTTTTTGAAAAAGGTGGGAGACCGTTATCTGCAGGGCTTCGAGCTTACAGAGCTGTGCAGCATAGATTACCCGGCGGGACTGGCGGAGAACGCCATCAGCCCCAGGCCCCCGGTCAAGATAGAGTATTATGTACTGAATGAAAGCAGTACAGCAAAGCCGGACGGCTATGATCCCAACGCGTATAACAATATGAGCCGGACGGAGGAAGATATCAATAACGGACAGTGGGTAAACGCCGCAGACTATAAGGACAATCCGGAAGAGTTGGAGGCAATGCTTTCCAGGGTTATCCGGGTACGCTGGACGTACTATGACGTCCCGGCGGGGCAGGCGATGGATAAGGTTGTCTTTAACGGTGTGGGACGCTATCAGGATGAGCGTCTGGGCAATAAAAACACTGCAGCGGCAGATACCTTTACGTCGCTTCTGACGATGGATGAAGTGTACACCCATGTGCATACTGAAGAAGAACATCTGGGAGAAGTGAAAAAGACGGTGATGAACCATGCCGTACAGACGGCCCCGTCTATACGGAGGGAGATTCCGGTCGTACAGTTCCAGACGCAGGTGTTTGGGACAGAGGAAGAGGCATCTGGTGAATACAATCCGTCAAAGGCGCAGAAGACAGGATACCGCCCGAATGAAACGTTCTGGTATAAGAGCACCTTGATAAACTTAAGTACGGCAGCGAGCGGCGAGGCGGTTCAGGGCGCGCTCCTGAACCCGGTATTTTATGATAAATTCCCATCCCAGTATGCGGACCAGACAGCTTTGGAAGCCGCCGCAGGCGGGGATATGAGCGGGCTGCACATTGTCTGGACGGATGCAAACGGGCAGGTAAAAAATGCAGATGCCGACTGGGAAGTAACGAACTTGGGTACGGTGACTGCACCAGACTATGGCGGCGCGATGGTCTATATGGACCATGCGTCGACAGGCTACGGCGGCTCAGGCTATGGCGGGAAAGAGTACAGGGATTTGGATCCGAGGGCTGCCGGAGTGTCCAAAGAAGCAGAGTATACCGTATACAGGATTTGTCCTGTAAGCGGGGCAGACGGGAAGCTGCGCATGGAAGTGGGAGATCAGATATCTTTCTACTATTCGGCAACAGCACATCAGGACGGACTGCCTATGGTTATGACTGACCAGGACAGGAACCTGGGCACAGCGGCGGATCAGTCCCCTTCGTATTTCCCAAGGGTAGGCGAATACTGGTCCCAGGGGTATACGGGGCAGGCCTGGCCCCTTGCGACAGGGAATAACAGCGGAGGGATGATAAACCGCCAGCTGGAGACGGCGGATAAACTGATGGATATGGATCACCTGATCCATGACGTAGGATTTTCGGGTGACAAAAACGATCAGATTGACAGGTATGAGATGTTCGGCAGGAGTAAGCTGTACATCCCCGGAACGGCGAATAATGGAAGCGCCTGGGGCAATGACGGCCGGTTTATGGACTATGATATAGCGACAGGATCGTATGTCCAGAGGGCAGTCTATACGCCGATACTTGGCTCAGGGAACATAGACGGGCTTCCTGTCCAGATACAGTATAGGGGGGCAGATAATGCAAACCGCGATTACTATGCGTATGTGACAGGCCCGAGGACAGCATCCAGCCAGAACTGGGAGCAGGCCGGCGAGGGTGAGGAGCGCACGCCGATTGTATGGAGCGAGGTGCGGACGCATCTGCAGAAAGCATGGCTGAACGCGGCGAGCCAGATGATTCCTGACCTGGCAAATGAGAACGGATATTCCCAGTTCAATGTCCACGACGCAGCGAAGCGTTATCTGGCAGGGAAGCATTATCCGAATGACTGGCCGCGTTCTGGAAGCTGGGAGTCCTATATCCGCTCCGCGAATGATTACCTGTTCAACCGCTACATTACGATGATGGAGTACCAGCAGACGTATACGGCGCGGCTCACCGCAAGCAATTATGGCGACTGGGGCCTGGACGGGGTAGAATTTACCTATACGTTCCCCTTGGGGACAGAGCCGCTGAGGGATGCGGACGGGAACCTCCAGATAGCCGGGAAATACCTGACGGCGCCAAATACCTGGGGCGCGGACATCCCGGCTGACGCTATCCATGCAGAACTGGTCCAGACGCCGGAAAATGACAAGGGGTACCGGGCGCCAAACCAGGTGCAGGACCCGCAGTGGAACGGCACGATGGATACAAGTTATTACCAGGGGGAAGATACAGTACCTTATGTGGTGAAGATTGCCGTAAGCCATCCGCTGAAACGCTGGTTCGGAAGAGGCAGTGGTTCGGGGTATCAGATGAGGCTGGATATCAAGTGCCATGTGCAGAGCACAAGTACAAATGGCAGGTGGTACGACAGGCTCCGGGTGAAACCGGCCATTACAGGTGAGAACTACTATTATTACCAGATCTATGATATTTCTCAATGGTGCGGCGCGAACCGTTATAAAGACGCCCATTACCAGATCCACGGAATGGACTACATGTCCTCCTGGTCAAGCAGCGGCTATTATAATTACGTGAACCCGACAGGGTCTCCGAATACGCCGAGTGTGGACGGATATAACGTCCAGTGCAGCGAGGCACAGGAGACGGCGGACGGTTCCGACGGAGTGAACACCAATAAAACTTACGGGGCGTACCGGACGGGGGCGAAAGCAGATCTGTGTGCTGTAACGGGAACCCGGGCAGAGATGAGGAAGCCTGTGATGCGCCTGTGGTCTACCGTCAGTGACACGGCAGATACAGACATGACCGGCAGGTCAAGGGCCGGTTACTATGTGGATACCGAAGGCGATACCGCACGGATCAATGTGAATGTAGAAAACCGCTACTGGATACATGAATACAGTGACGGCGGCTACTATGGGCTGAGTTCATCCCTGCACAGCAACAGCTATTCCATAAATGGCGGTTCTATGGGCACCTTGTACCATCCGGTAATAAGCGTGCTGCTTCCGGCGGGCATCGTTCCGATGGCTGCGGACGGCAAGGCCTATACGGAGGATAATGCATCGAATGCCGTGCGCCCGATTGCATGGGAGCTGAACAAGAGGGCAAATCCCCAGGTAAACACGATTTCCCCGGCGGACGAGGCAGAGAAGCAGCTCTACGACGCAGCAGTGCAGTATGTGGAGATACCGGAATATGAAGACGGGGAGGCTACGGGGAAGACGGAAGGACGCTACCTGGTGAGGATTGAGGCAAACCTGAATTCCCACGGCGATTTGGCGCAGAAGAATTTAGAGGCCAGGATCCTGTCAGGGGATTTGAGGATTTTCTCCTTCAAAGTATTTGCAGAGGAGCTTCCGAACCTGTCTGTGAAGGGTACGGATGGACAGACGAAACGGGATACTACGAAATATAGGCAATATGAAGATATCCGGACCTACCTGGGCAGTAAGATGGATGGGTTCAGTTATTTGTGGGACAATGGCGGACGTTACAGGGTAGGGACTTATCTGGAGCTTTCAGGTTCTTCAAACTATCAGATGAATGATGTACTGCGTCTGGACCGGGTAGCGAATTATCTGGAAGGAGACCTGAATGCGGATCCGACATATGGAAGGCGGGCTTTCTTTGACAGCGGCTGGGCGTACGAGGAAACTTCTGAGTTTAACGTGGAGCATTACGCGGCGAATATCAGAAACCCCCTGATACTGACAGAGGAGCAGAAAGACTTTAATGCCAGCGGCGCGAATACGCACCCGGATACAGGGGATAAGACGCTGCAGGTTTCGGATAAAGGCCTGTACAACAGGACCCGGCTGTATACAAAGATGCCGCGCGTGACTTCGGACAGCACGGTAGGGTTTACGAAAAATGAAGCCGGCATGGGATACAGCATAAACAGCAGCACGAAACTGCCAAATACGTATCCGGATGCAAATACGCCCCTGGAATATGGCGATGTACTCTGGTACACATCCAGGATATGGAACCATCCGGCATCCGCTTCGGATTACCGCTATGGAGGCGCGCTGCACCATTCCAAGCTGACGTTTGTATTCGACCTGCCCCGGGAGGTTACGTTCTGGGATGAGGATGACACCTATGATAAAGATGACATTATTGTAGAATATTACGATGCGCGCAAAGGCGGGGATCCGGTTACGGTATCCATGGAGGAGCTTTTGGCGGAGGAATCCGGCTGGAACCTGGATATCAGGCATAAAACAGATTATCACGAGCTGGATAACCCGTCAGGACTTCCGGAGTATATGAATACGGATAAAGAGAAGCATCATGAAGCGGAGAGCGTGGTGGTAGAGCTTAACACGCCGGCCGATGAGAATTATCATGGTTATGACTCCATGTATGACGGAGCGATGCCCGGAGGCCATCTGAGTACAGGAAGCTGGGTGCGCGTGAGGATAAAGACGAGGGTAGATAACCTGGGCGAAGAATCCAGTGTCTATACGGAGCCTGACCTCTGGTCTGCCGAGGACTGCCAGACCTATGTGACCGTACATGAAATGGACGGACATTTTAATGAAGATTCGGATCAGCTGCAGGATCAGCCCCAGGATCTGATACTCTGGATGTCACAGGCGAAGGATGCGGAGGCTGAGCCTGGAGAAGGCGCAGAAGACTCAAAAGACGCTGTAGATCATGACAGGGACGGGGATTATGCGGATGTGTATACCGCGGCGAGGACGGCAGCGTTCAAGCTCCGGAAACCGGACGGCGTCGCCCGTGTGGATACAGGCATCAAGAGGACTTCCATCCTGGATGAGGATGAGCAGGTGGTCACGGCGACAGACATCCATACAAAAGGGGCGACCCAGATCCAGTACCTGATCGACCAGGCGCAGAACAAAGGCGGCGCAGTGAACCGGTTTATTGTTGACTTTGCACTGCCGTTTCATGCGACAAATGAGCCTACGGGGGAAATCGCGCCGGTCACAGGCTCAGAGGTTACGCCAAGGATACGTGAGATCCGCACCGGTGTGTGGGAAGTGCCGGATACCCTGGCGGAAGAAGAGAAAGAGGTTCTGGAGCAGCAGCTCAAAGTTTATGTGTTTGCCCGTACCAGCCCGGATCCCCACGCAGAGGACGGCTACCTGTACCCTGATTCCCAGGAGGACAGGGCAGCCTATGATGACGGTTCCTGGATACAGCTTGGCAAGCAGGAGGGATACAGCCTTACGGAGAACGGGACAATCCGGGATTCGAGGGACGGCATCCCTGCGAATATACGCCAGGTACGCTTTGTGGTAAAAGCAGGGCTTAATTATGCAGACAATGTGGCGCCCGTCTACCATCCGGTGCCGTCAGGGTTCCGTCTGGCAGTAGATGCCGACCCGGATACAGACGGCTCCCAGGAGATGGATGATGTGGACCCGATGCGCCTGAATGTAGAAGAGGTAGCAGAGGATGTCAAAAGGAACTGTGCCTATGTACAGGCGGCAACATCTTCCGGTGATCCAACGGTAGTTATCCATTCGAACTACTTTGTACAGTGTCTGACACGGTATGATGATTTGAAATACCTGGAGATGGGAAAACGGGCGCGTGCCGGAATTTATGTAGACCCTGAGCTTCCGTATTTCGGATTCCGGATGGAAATGAGTTATTTCGGCGGTTCTGGTATTACAAGCTACCACTGGAGGAAGAATGAAGGCGGCCTGATCATAGACCCAAGCACGAGCAAGATGATGAAGTACCGTGTGACTGCGGTAAATTACAGTGTTGAGCAGCTCGACCAGAAAAAGTATACCTGGCCGGTGCGGACAGAGACAGACAGCGAAGGGAATATCGTGCAAAAGGAAATAAAGGAAGAGGATACGCTGACAGACCCGAACATTTCCGTAGTGGTCCCGTATATCCAGAACCTGAAAGACCTGACGTATGTCCCATACTCCAGCCTGCTGGGGGACGACCCGGATTATTTGAGCGACAGTTACTCAAAAACGGGGGGAAGCCCGCAGAATCCGCTGAAAAATCTGGACGATGCAGTTCCCCACTGGACTTGGACCCTGGTGCAGGATAAGATAGACCCTGATACAGGTGAATTGATTCTGGACGAGGAAGGGCAGCCGATACCAGAGCTGGTAGACAGCGATGATATAGAAGTAGAATTGTCAGAAGACCCATACTTTGTGGATAAGGTGGTTAACCTGGCGACCGGGCGCCAGCGGCGGATAGCGCTGTTCAAGTTTAAAGGCAGGCTGTGGCCCGGCCAGCGCCTGATGATAGAATTCATGATGCCAATCAATGCAGACAGGGGCGCCGCTGTTTCCCAGGAGCTGATGGAGTCCTATGGCTATGGGTTAAAAAAGGGCAACTATACGCCGTATATCCCGACGGCGGAGGACGGGTTCGGAAGCTGCGGCCTGGTAACAGACTCCCGTGATGTGAACGACAATGGGATGACCGTGGAAATGTCCTTACGGCGTACGATTTCAGGGCTCAGCTTCAAGGAGGAACCGACCCTCAAGCAGATCAAGAAGGTAGACAGCCAGATCCACAGCGACTACGATTATAACAGCGGCCCGGCCAGCGTGCCGGAAGGGACGGACTATACGTTCCATGTATCTGTCATGAACCAGTCTACCGGGGACCCGAAAGAGCACAGTGAAGTATCCCTGTATGATGTGCTCCCGCACCTGGGGGACAGTCAGACCTATAGCGGCGACACCGCAAATAACCAGATCCCAAGGGATTCCTCATGGAACGGCTGGCTGCTGCCGGATTCGATCGAGGTAAGGGTATATGACCCGAACAAGTCTACGGAGTTCCCGGAAGGGGAGCTGCTGGAGATGACGAAGGATGCGGCGCACCCGAAGGACTATGATATATGGGTAGGCCCCTTTGAACAGACAGGAAATACCTATAAGCCATTAGATGTCTCTGCGCTGCCGCCATATAAGGCGGATGAGTCCCAGGGCATGGAGTTCGGAACCAAGGATATGTACTTCTACGGCGTCCTGATCGGGGATGACGCCAGGAAGAAGAGCCGGAAGATGGTGAGGCTGGCAGACCTGATTGCCGCTACGAAAAATAATCCGGACGCGTATGAGGCTGCCATTAAGGCGATACGTTCCATCTGGATGGAGATGGAAGATAAGAGTTACTATATCAAAGACTATAACCGTATTGAAATGAGCTACTCCATGCACGCACCGCTGAACGTGCCGAAATACGTAGGGGATGTTTCAGGAGACGCCAGCACACAGTTCATTGATTCCAAGGGTTACTGCGGATGGAATACTTTTGTACACCATGCCGTGGGCGCAGGCATGACCGGAGAGAACAGTAAAGCCGGAGTATATCTGAATGCGCCGGAAGGCAGGGGGTATATCGGAAGCTATATATGGCATGACTTTAACTATGATACGCTGATGAATGAGGCAGAATACGAAGAAGGCACGAACGGGCGGCTCCAGGTATCAAAACTTACGACAGACCTGGACTTCGACGGTATACCGGATGACCCGGGAATCAACCATGTGAAAGTGGAGCTGCTGAGCGAGAATGGCTATGTGGTGAACCGGAACGGCGAGGCTATTACAGAAGTGAAGCGTGATGGGGAAGGCGTGAAGTATGCGCTCATTGACGAGGCTACGGGCGAGATACAGACAACTGGTGAGAACCAGATTAACCGTTACACGGACTGTGGGCCGGCAGCGGCTTATATCTCAGAGAGCGACTACTTCGGGCACAAAGGCTACTACATGCTTTCAGACCTGAAGCCCGGCAGATACAGACTGCGGTTTACCTTCCCGGAGAGCCTGGCGAACTATGCGGTAACGACGCTGGATATCGGTGACACAAAGACAAAGCTTGATATTTACCGTAAGGGTGACACGCTCCCTGACCTGGGGAATGAAGGCGTAGGAGATGCGCCGGGAGATGCGATGGCAGTGACCAGCCTGGTGGCGCAGACAAGGGATGTGATCCAGGTAAATGCGGCAGATATGGATGACACTACGGTGGGCGCAGACGGGCTGACGCCACACCAGCGTTATGACCTGGCCATGACTTCCTACAATGTGGGAATCGGCAGGCCGCATACGATAGGCGGCTGGGCATGGTTTGATGAGCACATGGACCCGGACAGCGGGGAGGATACGCCGGATATCGACGGTTTCATGGATGACAGCGAGGATAAGCTCGGAAAAGTACGGGTGACGCTGTATGAGTATGACCCGGATACAGAAGAGCTTAAAGAAGCAAACGACATTGACGGAAAGCCGGCATCTATCCTGACAGAAATTACAGATGTTTCAGATTTGGCCAGTGCGGAGAACGGGAAGTTCGCGTTCCGGGTACGCCCGGGATGGTATCTGGTTAAGGCAGAGAATGAAGATGACGCGGTTATTTTAAAGCCGACGCCTTACAAGCACAATGACAGTGCCCTGGCGGCAGAGAACGACAATGATTTGGAGAAAGTCGGCCTTTCCATGCAGACGAAGCCTTTCGAAGTGCAGTATGAGCTGGGAGAAGACGGCAGGCCGCTGTATGACGCGCTTGGCCAGGGATATAAGCATAAGATGCAGCTGGGGCTTGGCTTTGTAGATGCCGGAAGAGGCTTCCTGGGCGATACGATCTGGAGTGACGGGAACTACAACGGCATCCAGGAAGGGCTGGAACCAGGCATCGGCGGCGTGGCCGTGACTGTGGAGAGGTATTACTGGGATAATGAGGCAATGCAGTGGAAACAGCAGGAGGAGCGTTTTACATCCCAAAAGACGACTACGGATGCCGGGAATTTCGTGTTCCAGGAAAAAACCACCTATACGCCGGATGGCGGGCCCGCCTGCCTGGCAGGATACAGGCTCCGCATTGATAAGGATGTTTTAGAGGGGCTGCCTGCGCACTATGCGGTCACTAAGTATCAGAACAGGCCGGATAAAGAGCTTGGCGAAGAGCTGGACAGCGATATGCTGACGGAGGCGAAAGACACGCCGGACGGAAAGAAAGCATATTATCTGACGGATATCGACATGATGCCAATCGTGCTGGCTAATGAGGCGCAGGAGGGGGCAGATCCCAAAAACCTGATGCCTTACGGAAGGAAGCTTTACGATGTGACGGATGGCGGCAGCCGGCTGATTCACGACGGCGGCTTGAAAGAGTTCGAGAAAATCCAGGTGAAAGGTATCATCTGGAATGACAGGGACTACGACGGCATCCGCAAAACGGAAGTGGATCCAGATGATCCGGACGATATGGCGGAGCCGGGCATTCCAGGCGTAACCGTGGTACTGGAACGGTATATCCGGGATTCCGGGGACTTCCGCAAACTGGATGAAAGGGAAGCCGTTACAGACAGCACAGGGCACTATACCTTCAATAATGTAGGGACTTACTATGAAGACCCGGATGCAGGAAGCTGGCATGTGACGTACTACAGGCTGAAGCTTAAGGAGCTTCCGGAGGGCTACCGTGTCACCAGGTACCACCAGGGAAAGGATACGTCTGTGGACAGCGACCTGGCAGTGACAGACCTGTACCTGACAAAAGGAACGGCGCCTGTGGAGAAGGATTACTTCGCAGCGGCAAGCACATCCAGACAGCCGCATAATGAGGACTACTGCCTGAATGAAGGAAAGGTTAAATATGACATCGTCCAGGGCGGCGGAAATATAGGCGGCTATGACGGCGGCCTGAAAGGGCCGGAAACAGGAAGCCTGTCAGGGCTTATCTGGAAGGAGAAAGCGTATGACGGCATCCATCAGGAAGATGAAGAGGGCTTCCCGGGATTAACACTTACCATTGACCAGTATTACCTGGATGCAGATGGAGAGTGGACGAAAGAACAGGCAGGATATGCACAGGCAGTTACGGAGGATGACGGCGGATACCTCTTTGAAGGGCTCCCGGTGCATATCGAGAAGGAAGGAAAGTGGTATCTGGCAGGGTATAAGATGACGCTGCCGCGCCAGGAGAAGATAACAGGTTATGAGACCACCTGGTACCATAAAGGGCAGGATAATGAGATCGACAGTGATGCCGTGGGTACGATGGATTTAGGCGAAGATTACCCGCTGGTAGACCGCGACGGGACAACGGAACGGGAATTCAGCGTGACGGCAAAAGAGGCGGCAAAAGGGACGAATGATGACAAAGGCGCATATGTGTTTGAATACGCAGGCAGGGAATATGATATCCTGACAGGGACCAATGCGCATGGCCCGGATGTGGGCCTGAAAGAGCTGGAAACGACCACCATGTATGGCTGGGTATGGAATGACAAGGATTATGACGGCATACGGCAAAGTGATAAGACCGTGGACGTCCCAATCGAAGGGCAGACGGTATACCTGGATCAGTACTATCTGTCAAAGAAGGGTGAGTGGGAGCAGTCCCAGGCCGGATATGCCACGACGCTTACTGACGAAAACGGAAGGTATGAGTTTGCGGATATCCCTGCGATGCTGGAAGTCGGGAATGTAAGGCGGCTGACAGCATACCAGGTGCGGATGGATGCCATGAACCAGGGCTGGACGCTGACGAAGTATCGCCAGGGAAAAGAAAGCCTCAAGTGGAGTGATTTAAGGCAGGAGGATCCGGATGCGGCAGCTGCCCGGGAAGGTGTAAAAGCAGTGCAGGATGGGCCGGAAACGGGCGAGCCGGGCGAAACGAAGCCAGAAGAAGGAAAGCCGGATGAAATGAAAGTCCCGCTGACCCTGATGGAGGATGAGGAATTCCTCCCGGCGGCTGATGAAGTCGAACGGGCACACAGCAGCTACTGCGTGATGGCGCCAGACGGAAAGATTTACGATATGCTGGCGGCGCCGGAGACGAAGGCCAGCGGAAATGCGGGAGAGCTGCCTTACGCGACGGGAAGCATCAGCGGATGGGTCTGGGAAGACAAGAATTATGACGGCATCCAGGATCCGGACGAAAAACCGGTTACAGAGGCATTGACAGTAAAGCTGGAGCGTTTCATTTATGAAAACGGAAACTGGGTGAAAGATGACGGGTTTGCAGGCAAAGAAGCCCGGACGGATGCCGTGACAGGAGGCTACCGTTTTGATAAACTGCCGACCCATCAGGATGCGTACGACGAGGATGGGAATATCATACTTGGCAATTTCAAAATCTATGGCTACCAGGTACGCATCGATATGGACAGATGCGCGGCAGACGGCCTGTGGGATACCTATGCGGTGACGAAGTACCGGGCAGGAAGCAACCGGGCGAAAGACAGCGACTGGATCATCTCGGATGATGCGGACAGCGGCAGGCTGACGGCGGCGGATGAATACATCGTGGTAGCTGCAGAGGCAGGGGAGAATGCAAACCCCGTCAATGTGGCGGAGGTGGAGGGAATCTCCTATGATGCCTGCCAGGGCACGGATATAGACGGGCTGGATGCAGGGCTGAAACGCTATGAGGATGCGGCACTGCTTGGCATAGTCTGGAAAGACGCCAACCATGACGGCATTCTGGGCGAAGGCGAAGAGAAGATAGAAGGACTGGAACTGGTATTGACCCAGGCATACTATAAAGATGGCAGGTGGACGGAGGCAGAAGGCTTCAGGCAGGAGAAAAAGACGGGAGAGGACGGGACGTATAAGTTTGGGAACCTTCCGGCATCCCTGAATATCGACGGCACACGCTGTCTTGCAGGCTACCGGCTTCATGTAGACGGGGACGGTGCGATACTGGCGAAAGTGCTCAAACAGTATGCCGTGAGCAAATACATGGTTGAGGACGGCAGCGAGAAGGACAACAAGCTTCTGTGGGAAGGGCTGCATATGTCCTGGCCCGAAGAGGAGAACAGCGGCTGGCTGGTATTTGCGAAGGAAGCTGCAGGCGGTTTTTCAGGCAACAGCTACAATTACCGTCAGGCTGGCGGCAGGAATTACGACCTGGCGTACTCGGAGGATATCGGCAGCATGAATGCCGGGTTCTCCCCATACCAGACAACTTCCATTACAGGAACCGCCTGGACAGAGGATTATGATGAGAAAGGCGAAGCCGATGGAATCCGTCAGGAGACGGAGAAGCGGCAGGCAGGCATAAAAGTATTCCTGGATCAGTACTATCTGGATAAGGGCAAATGGAAAAAAGCGGATAAGTGGATTTCCTTTATGAGCGCCCAGCCGGAACAGGAACCGGAGCCAGAGCCGGAAGGCAGGAAAGCAAAACGCCGGGAGGCGGAAGCAGACGGGAATCTAGGAGGAAACACAGGTGAAAACCCAGACGGGAATCCAGGAGGAAACACGGGTGAAAACCCAGACGAGAATCCGGGAGGAAACACGGGTGAGAACCCAGATGAGAATCCGGGAGGAGATGCGGGTGAAGTTCCCGATGACGGCCTTGAGGACAGACCGGTATCTGTGCCGGATAAAGACGGGCTGGTCACTGCAGTAACGGATGAGAATGGCGTTTATCGGTTTGACGGACTTCCTACTAACGGAATCTTGAAAGAAGCAGGCGGCACGGAACGCAGGGTTATCCTGGGATATAAGCTGAGGGTTCCGGAGCTTCCGGAAGGCTTCGATGTCACTTGGCATCTGGCAGGAGATGGCGTGATGGACAGTGACTTGGATGAAGCGACCACGGAAATGACGCCTGAAATCCTGGTGGCGCCAAAGACTGCAGATCCGGAGGAGACAGATGAAAACAAGCTGGACGGCTACAGCATTGTGCTGGCAGAGAGCTATGACGGCATTGATGCCGGGTTCATGCCTTACAGGGGAAGCCTGGTCGAAGGAATCGTGTGGAACGATAAGGACTGGGACGGCCTGCAGGGTACAGAACCGGGGCTGGAAGGCCATAAAGTATATCTGGACGTAATGATTGAAGGTACGGACATTGAGGAAGGGGATACGGCCTCAGGACTGGCGTTGTTTGCAGACAAGGAAGAGGAAGACCCTGATAAGGAACCGCCTGAAGGCACAGGCGGGGAAGATCCGGATAAGAAGCCGTCTGAAGGCACAGAAGGAGCCGGGACAGATGAAAACGCGCCGGACAGGAAAGCGGTGAAACGTACGGCAGATACAGAAGCAGGTACAGAAACAGAGAATAAGGATCCATCTGAGGGAGCAGGAGATAAGAATCCGTCCACCGGGGAGGAAGACCCGGATAAGAAGCCCGATGAGACGCCGGAAGAGCCGGAGTGGATATCACCTGTCGAGACAGATGTGCCGGGCGAGGAGACAGACGGAATCCTTCAGGATGGCGTCTACCGGGCATATGCATCCTGTACCACGGATGCGGAAGGGAACTACCGCTTTGGGGATGTGCCCGTACTGGACAGAAAGACCAGGCGGCCGTACAGGTACAGGCTGCGCATGGAGAAACCTTCCAATGCATACTATGTGCCCCTGAATGCTGGGGACGACAGTGTGGATAACGATTATGCCCACCTGAATCTGGCAGGATACCTGACCGACCAGGCACAGGGCATCACCCGGAGCTTCCGGCTGGGCGGGGCGGCAGAGAAAGAGAACGCCTATGGCTACAGCTACCACATGGGCTACACCACCGTGCAGGATATGCTGGACTTTGGGCTGCATGTACTGGATACGGAAACCGTAGTGGCAGGAAGTGTGTTTGTGGATGAAAACAAAGACGGCATACGGAACGGGGAAGAGCAGGGAAGGAAGGCAGTAAATGTCATCCTGTACCGCTATGACGCGGCTGCACAGATGTGGAAAGAGACGCCGGATGCGGACGGGAAATCCCGTATACTGACGGAGGAAGACGGGCGCTACATGTTCCGCGTCCCTGTGGCAGATATGGAAAAGGAATCCAAAGAATATCTCACACCGTACCGCTATCGTGTATCGATTATGAAGCCGAAGGACGATGCAGCCTTCTCCGTGAAGTACCCTGGAAGGCAGGCCACCAATGCGGCGGCGCTGGGGGCCGGGCTGTATGATGCATCAGAGGACTACCAGGCGCTGGCAGAAAAAGTCAATGACTTCAATGATGCGACAACGATGGAAGGGAAAGAGGAGAGCGGGCTTCCCGCCGCAGGGCCGCAGCTGGTAATCAGCAGTGAGTTCGAGCTGGCGGAAGTACACCGTGACTACTATCTGGGACGGGACGTAGTTTCCCTTGACCAGATACATGTGGACATCGGCCGCGGCGCGGCGCTTCTTGAAGATGGCGGCGAGGGCATTACCGCAGATATGGAGGTATGGCCGCTGCCAAAGAACCAGCCGTATGTACCGGGCACAGAGCCTTTAGAGACAGAGACAGACGACCCGGTGGAAACGGTACGTACCGGGGATGATACCCAGATAGGGAAATATATCCTGGTGCTGGCGGTATCAGGACTGATGATAGGGCTCCTGGTCTTCTTCAAAAAGCGTAAGAAAGAGGACGAAGAAAGCTAAAAAGTGAAAATGTCCCTGGCAAAATGCCAGGGGCATTTTCGTGTTTTTAAGTATGCAAGTTCCAATTTTTTATGTGTAGTAAAGCTTTTTATATAGAAGTCTGTGGTAACAGTTCAGCCCAGGATTTTGCACTTGCTGCAAAGTCCGTGAGAATGCGTAAATTCAGCCGGAGAATCCAGCCCTTTGCGAACAGCAAACTTTAAATGGGCTGGATTCCGTAACAGTGAAGCCGCAGGCTGAACTGTTACAGTCTGTGAAATTTCCATGATTTTCTTGCATTTTGAGTAAGAAGGGTATAATATATAATAGAAAAAATTCTATGAAGTGCTTATATAGCAGTTTGATTTTCAAGTCATATATGAGTAAGGAGTACATATGAATTTAAAAAAATTAAGCAAGATGACAGGATGCCTGGTACTGTCGGGCGCTTTGGTTCTGCAGACTCCCGGAATGGTATTTGCGGCAGAGCGAATAACAGATATCAAAGAAAGACAAGCGGATTCAGAGATGGTTACGGAAGGTATTTCTGAGACGCAGACAGAGAAAGAAACTGAGAAACCAACAGAGAAACCAACAGAAACAGAGACACAGACGGAGACACAGACAGAATCCCACACAGAGTCAGAAACGACTATGCCGACAGAAACAGAATCGGAGAGTGAGACGGCAGCTGTTGTGCAGACGGAAACGGTGAAACAGACAGAGTCGGAAACACCAACGGTTACGGAGCCGGATACTGTGGGGACGACGGAAGAAACTCCTGAAACACCGGGAGAGAAAAAGGGAAATAAGAAAATAAAAGGGAAAAACGGGCTGATAACCATAAAACGCCCGAAGCAGGCAAAGGAGCAGGAGGATCATTCGGATGCGAACGCCAATCTCCTGGCAAATATCATCGCAGGAAATAAGATTTATCTGGAGCAGCTTTCGGCATCTTATCATCTGAGTTTCGACGAGGAATTTTCAGAGGTTATGGAAGAAGTCGAAAAGGATTTTTGCCAGTGGCTGGAACAGCCGGACGAATTTCAGGTGCAGAACTGGCAGGATGTGCTCGCGGTTTATGTGCTGAGAGTCCAGGACGGTGATTCGGGCAAAGCAATCCACCTGGATGCGGAAGCGAAAGAAGAGCTGGAAAAGATATTCTTCTTTATGAATGTCCGCAGGGATTCGATTATTACAAAGAAACTTTCGAAGGAAGTGGATTTGGAAAAGGAAATCTGCTCCCTGGACATCCATGATTATGCGGAGCTGAATAACTTGGATGAAAGCGGAAGAAAGCTTCTTGAGAAATATACAGGGGATGAATGCAAGCGGCTGTGTACAATCGCAGCCGCAGCAAAGGGTTTTGCTTACGGAGGAACAGGAAGCGGCGTGTCAGACGCAAGGGCGGCGATTGTAGCAGCAGCGTGCAGCCTTGTAGGACGGGTCGGTTATTTCTGGGGCGGAAAGTCTTATGCTATGGGCTGGGATACCAGATGGGGAGAACCGTCTAAAGTTACCGCAGGAGGAAGCGTATCGACAGGAACGACCAGGGGATTTGGCCTTGACTGCAGCGGATTTGTATGCTGGGCATTCTATAATGCCCTGGGCGGGACAGACGGCGGTATCGGTAACCATACCACGACCCAGTGGAATGCTTCAGAGATGGTAGACGGCAACGAGGCGCTGCCGGGAGATTTGGTATTTTATGCATCTCCTGAGGCGGGAGACAGGAATCATGTGGGAGTTGTGGTTGGCAGGAACTCAGACGGAAGTCTCATTGTGGCACATTGTTCTTCCAGCCAAAATGGAGTAGTGATAGGCGAGGCGTGGTCGTCAGGGTTTAAATATGTGAGAAGGCCAGTTTTCTTGAAATAAGAAAAGGATTTTGTAATAAAAAGTGCGCACAAATTCAGAAATTTGTGCGCACTTTTTTAAAAGCAAAAAAGTTCAGAATTCTCTTGTTAAATTCTTATCAATGTGTTATGATGTGTGTAATGAAATCGAGCGAATGCTTCCTTAAGTGCGGAGTAATGAAGCGGTTTACTCGGATTGTTTTTTGGCGTCCACGTTTACCGTACCCTCCGCTTACATTTTATAAACGGGGAATACGGTAAACGGGCACGGTTTCATAATTTTTTTGCTATGATTGTTAAAATAAAGACAATGTAAAAAGGAGGAAACATTTATGAGCAGTAAAATTACTATTATTGGTGCGGGAAGCGTAGGGGCAACGATAGCATATACGTTATCCACACAGGATATCGCATCAGAAATTGTCCTGATTGACATTAACAAGCAGAAGGTTGAGGGTGAAGTGCTGGATATCGCCCAGGGAACCTGCTTCCGCGACCCGATTGCGATTACGGCCGGTGAGTATGCGGATGCAAAGGATTCTGATATTGTTATTATTACTTCAGGAATTGCCCGTAAACCCGGACAGACAAGGATTGAGCTTACACAGACAAATGTGGATATTTTAAAATCCATCACACCGGAAATCGTAGCGGCTGCACCAAATGCACTCTACGTAATCGTAAGCAATCCTGTGGACATTATGACCTACGTATTTACAAAGATTTCCGGATTGCCGGAGAACCAGATTGTAGGTTCCGGTACGCTTCTGGATACGGCGCGTCTGCGCTGCGGGCTGTCTGAGCATTTTAAGGTTGCACAGAAAAATATTCACGCATATGTATTTGGAGAGCATGGAGACACCTCTTTTGTACCGTGGACAGGCGCGTATATATCAGGTGTAAGCGTGGATGAATACTACAAGCTGCTCCGCAGCATGGGCAGGGATGTAGAAGAACTGGATAAACCGGGTATGCTTGAGTACGTACAGAAATCCGGCGGAAGGATTATTGCCAATAAAGGGGCTACCTTCTATGCGATTTCCGCGGCAGTATGCAAGCTGTGCAGCATTCTGTCCTCATCCTCGGATTCCATGGCTACTGTGTCATCCATGATGCATGGCGAGTATGGCATTGAAGATGTATGCCTGAGTACCCTGACTCTGGTAGGTCCGGAAGGTATCCGTGGAAAAGTGCCGATGCGTATGAATAAGGGAGAAATTGAGCAGCTACAGGCAAGCGCAAATGCATTGAAAGCAGTTATCGCTCAGATTGATCTGTAAGATTCTCCGGTTAAATTCAGCGGAAAACTGCTGCGGCTTATCTGTTATTCCATTGGAGGAGCGGTCGGGCCGCAGCGTATCCCATAATTTTTAGAAGAAAGGACAACATAATGATGAAGTACAGTTACTATCCGGGATGTACCCTGAGAACAAAGGCGAAAGACCTGGATGCTTATGCCAGAGCCTCAGCGAAGGCGCTGGGATTTGAACTGGAAGAGATTGAGAACTGGCAGTGCTGCGGAGGCGTTTACCCGCTGGGCAGCGACGAGATTGCCACGAAGCTTTCTTCCGTGCGTGCTTTAAATGAAGCAAAAGAGAAGCATCAGGATCTGGTGACGCTCTGTTCTGCCTGCCATCATGTCATCAAGCGTGTGAATGATGATATGCAGAATGTAGAGGACATCCGTACCAGAGCGAACAATTATATGAAGCTTGAAGAGCCCTACGCAGGTGAGACAACAGTCCTTCATTTTCTGGAAGTGCTGCGGGACCGTGTAGGGTTTGACACGCTAAAAGAGAAAGTTACAAATCCATTGACCGGGAAGAAAATCGGCGCTTACTATGGCTGTCTGCTTCTGCGCCCCGGCAAGATTTTACAGTTTGATAACCCGGAGAATCCGAAGATTCTGGAGGACTTCATCCGTGCCATCGGTGCGGAGCCGGTGATTTACCCGTACAGGAACGAATGCTGCGGCGGCTACATCTCCCTGAAAGAAAAAGACATGTCAAAAAACATGTGCAATAACATCATGGAGAGCGCTGAAGGCTTCGGTGCGGAAATGCTGATTACTGCCTGTCCATTGTGCCTGTACAATTTAAACAACAGTGTGCAGAACAGGCTTCCGGTGTACTACTTCACAGAGCTTCTGGCAGAGGCGCTGGGTGTGAAAGAGGAGGTGGCGAAGGCATGAGCAAAGAGAAGAAGCAGGCAGAGCTTATCAAGGAAATAAGCGGCGTCAATCCTTTAAAATGTATGAAATGCGGCAAGTGTTCCGCTACCTGTCCGGCGTATAACGAGATGGACATCAAGCCCCATCAGTTCGTTTCCTACGTGGCAAATGAAGATATTGAGACACTGGTACAGTCCAAATCCCTGTGGAAATGCCTCTCATGCTTTGCATGTGTGGAGCGCTGTCCGAGGGATGTAAAGCCGGGCAAGCTGATTGATGCGGCAAGGCAGATTGTCGTCCGCCAGAAGGGGCAGAATTACCTGAAGGCAGACGAGATTCCGGAGCTTCTTGACCCGGAGCTTCCGCAGCAGCTTTTAGTCAGCGCATTCAGAAGATACAGGAGGTAAGCACAGAATGCAGAGGATAGGAGTATTTGTCTGCCACTGCGGAAGCAATATCGCCGCTACGGTAGATGTAAAGAAGGTTGCCGAGATGACGCTCCTGGAGCCGGGAGTGGTTCATGCCGAGGATTACCAGTATATGTGTTCTGAGGCAGGGCAGGAAAAAATCATCGCAGCCATCAAAGAGAAAAATCTGACAGGAGTCGTGGTATGTTCCTGTTCCCCGCGTATGCACGAGACAACATTCCGGAAGGCCGCAGAGAAAGCCGGACTGAATCCGTACATGGTGGAAATCGCAAATATCCGTGAGCACTGCTCCTGGATTCACAAGGATATGGAGGAGGCTACCGAGAAAGCAGTCATCCTTGCCAGGGCAGCTATCGCGAAGGTAAACTTAAACGCACCGCTGAAACCCGGCGAGAGCCGTGTGACCAAGAGGGCGCTGATTATCGGCGGAGGTATCGCAGGCATCCAGACAGCGCTTGACATTGCGGATGCAGGGTATGAAGTCGATATCGTGGAAAAGGAGCCGAGCATCGGCGGAAGGATGTCACAGCTTGACAAGACGTTCCCGACCCTGGACTGTTCCGCATGTATCCTCACACCAAAGATGGTGGAGGCGTCAGCACACGAGAAGATTCATATCCATACATATAGTGAAGTGGAAAAAGTAAGCGGGTTCGTGGGAGATTTTACCGTGGATATCCGTAAAAAGGCAAGATATGTGGACATGGACAAATGTACCGGCTGCGGCGTCTGTCAGGAGAAATGTCCGTCCAAGAAAGCGGCAAGTGAATTTAACCGGGGGCTGAATACGAGAAGCGCTATCTACACGCCGTTTGCGCAGGCGATTCCAAATGTCCCGGTTATCGATACCGAGAATTGTATCAAATTTAAGACCGGAAAATGTGGTGTCTGCTCGAAAGTCTGCCAGGCAGGAGCGATTGACTACACACAGAAGGACGAGATTATCACAGAGAAATACGGCGCCATCGTGGTTGCTACCGGATTCGATACGATTAAGCTGGACAATTATGATGAGTATGCTTACAACCAGAGCAAAGACGTCATTACTTCCCTGGAGCTGGAACGTATTATGAATGCGGCAGGACCGACCAAGGGACATCTGGAACGTCTTTCCGACGGAAAAGCGCCGAAGGAGATGGTATTCGTACAGTGTGTGGGAAGCCGCTGTTCAGACGACAGAGGAAAGCCATATTGTTCCAAAATCTGCTGTATGTATACGGCAAAACATGCGATGCTGATCCGTGATAAATATCCGGATGTAAACGTGACGGTATTCTATATTGACGTACGTACGCCGGGCAAGAACTTTGACGAGTTCTACCGGAGAGCGGTGGAGCAGTACGGCGTCAACTACATCAAAGGCCAGGTAGGAAAAGTCATTCCTCAGCCAAACGGAAAGCTGCTGGTTCAGGGTTCCGACCTTCTGGACAATAAGCAGATTTTAAAAGAGGCGGATATGGTCGTTCTGGCGACAGCCATCGAACCGAATCCGGGCGTGAGAAAGATTGCGACCATGTTGACGGCCAGCATTGATACCAACAATTTCCTGACGGAAGCACATGCGAAGCTCCGTCCGGTAGAGTCCCCGACCGCAGGTATTTTCCTGTCCGGCGTATGCCAGGGGCCAAAAGATATTCCTGAGACGGTAGCCCAGGCAGGCGCGGCGGCAGTAAAAGCCATCGGACTGCTGGCAAAGGATAAGCTGATGACCAATCCATGTACCGCGCAGTCCGACGAACTTCTGTGTAACGGATGTTCCACCTGTGCGAATGTATGCCCGTATGGAGCCATCACTTATGAGGAGAGACAGGTCAATGACCACGGAAGCCGCGAGACGCGCCGCTTAGCGGTAGTCAACAGCGCACTGTGCCAGGGATGCGGGGCTTGTACCGTTGCCTGCCCGTCCGGCGCTATGGACCTGCAGGGATTCTCGAACAGACAGATTCTAGCGGAGGTGGATGCAATATGTCAATAGAAGCAAAAGAAGAATTCAGACCGAAAATCGTGGCGTTCTGCTGTAACTGGTGCAGCTACGCAGGCGCAGATTTGGCAGGAAGCAGCCGTCTTGGCTATCCTGCGGACGTAAAGATTATCCGTGTTCCCTGTTCCTGCCGCGTGAATCCGATGTTCATCCTGCGGGCGTTTGAAAAGGGAGCCGACGGCGTCATCATGTGCGGCTGCCATCCGGGAGACTGCCACTACAGCACCGGAAACTATTACGCGAGAAGGCGTATGACGCTGCTGTTTTCTATGCTGGACTACATCGGCGTGGAAAACGGACGTACCCGTGTCGAGTGGGTGTCTGCGGCAGAGGGCGTGAAGTTTTCTACAACTATGAATGAGTTTGTAGAGAAAATCCGCTCTTTGGGCAAGAACGTAAGATTGGAGGATTTGAGATGCAGGAAGTAATCAACCGTGCAAAAGAGCTGCTGGCTGACGGAACAGTCGCACGGGTTCTCGGCTGGAAAGCCGGAGACCTGCCCTACAATCCGGAGCCGGCATACTTTGAAAGCGTGGAGAGCCTTGAGGATTTCGTTTACAACGGATTCTGCGGGGCGAACCTCAGCAAATATATGATAGAAGCTTCCAAACTGGAAGGAAAGACTATGGTTTGCCTGAAACCATGCGATACATACAGCTTTAACCAGCTTATTAAAGAGCACCGGGTAGACCGGGACAAAGCCTATATCGTGGGCGTGGGCTGCAAAGGCAAGCTGGATATTGAGAAAATCAGAAAACAGGGCGTCAAGGGAATCGAGAGCATCAAAGGCGCGGAAATCACCGACGAGGCGGATAACCTGACGATTCAGACGCTTTATGGGGAAAAGACCTGCTCCTATGCGGACGCCATGCTGGAGAGATGCCATGTGTGCAAAGGCAAAGAGCACAAGATTTACGATGAAATCATCGGAGAGTCCAAAGATACGAAGGATGCGGACCGCTTCACAGAGGTAGCGCGCATCGAGGCGATGAGCCCGGAAGAGAAATTTGCATTTTTCCAGAAGGAGCTGAGCAAATGTATCCGCTGCAACGCGTGCAGGAACGTCTGTCCGGCGTGCAGCTGCCGCAAATGTGTCTTTGACAGCAATAAATTCGACAGCGCCCAGAAAGCGAACGTGGATTCCTTTGAAGAGAAGATGTTCCATATCATCCGCGCGTTCCATGTGGCGGGAAGATGTACGGACTGTGGCGAGTGCAGCAGGGTATGTCCCCAGGGAATTCCTCTGCATCTGTTCAACCGGAAATTCATCAAGGATATCAATGAATTCTACGGTGATTTCCAGGCAGGCGAGGATACAGAAGCAAGAGGGCCGCTCACGGACTTCACGTTTGATGATGTGGAGCCGGGTATCGTGGGAGAAAGGGGATAATGTATGTATAAGATAGCAAAAGAGAATCTGTCGGCATTATTCCGGTTAATTGCCGAATCCCAGGAATTATATCTGCCGGTGAGAACCGCAGAGCAGGTGAATTTCGGTGTGTGGAGCGAGGATGCAGAAGTAGATTTGGACACTTTAAAAAGTGTAAAATCCCCGAAAGACGCATTTTTTCCGCAGAGCGAGAACCTGTATACCTGTATAAAGGAAGGAAAGAAGATTCAGATAGAGCCGGAGGCATTAAAAGAGCAGAAATTCGTGGTTTTCGGGATGAAAGCATGTGATGTCCAGGGGGTTCAGGTGCTGGATAAAGTATTTCTGGCAGACCCGGTAGATACCTTTTATGCCGCAAGAAGAGATCATGGAACTATTGTGGCTATGGCATGCCATGAGCCGGAAGAAAGCTGTTTCTGTAAAGTGTTTGGCATTGACTGTGCCGAGCCGGCCGCCGATGTAGCGACATGGATGGTGGAAGGAAATCTGTACTGGAAATCCCTTACAGAGAAAGGCGAGGCGCTGACGAAAGACGTAGAGAACCTTCTGGAGTCTGCGGGCGATGCAGACGAAAAGAAGGTGGAGGACGAGAAAGCCGCTATCCGCAGCATCGTAGAGAAGCTGCCGTATTCGAATCTCTCCTTAGAGGGATGGAACGGAGACGCGCTTTCTGAGAAATTTGATTCCCCGCTTTGGGAAGAACTTTATAAACCATGTCTGGCATGCGGGACATGTACGTTTGTGTGCCCGACCTGTCAGTGCTATGATATCAAAGACTATAACACCGGGCACGGCGTGAAACGTTACCGCTGCTGGGATTCCTGCATGTATTCAGACTTTACCATGATGGCTCACGGAAATAACCGTACCAGCCAGATGCAGAGATACCGCCAGAGATTTATGCACAAGCTGGTGTATTTCCCTGCAAACAATGACGGCATGTACTCCTGCGTGGGCTGTGGCCGCTGTGTGGAGAAATGCCCGGCATCCTTAAATATTGTAAAGGTCATCAAAGCCTTTCAGAAACAGGGAGGTGACAAGTAATGAGCGAATGTACCTGTCATAAAAATTACACACTGGATACGCTGATTCCAAAGGTAGGCGTAATTACAGATATCCGTCAGGAAACGCCGGATGTAAAGACGTTCCGCGTGAACGCGCCGGAGGGCGGAAAGCTCTTTGAGCATATGCCGGGGCAGTGCGCGATGGTGTGCGCGCCGGGCATCAGTGAAGGTATGTTTTCCATCACCTCATCACCGACCAACAAAGAATATCAGGAATTCAGCATCAAGAAATGCGGTGTGCTGACCGACTATCTCCACAGTCTCCAGGTAGGCGACGAGATTACCGTCCGCGGGCCATATGGGAATAACTTTCCGGTAGATACCGAGCTGAAAGGAAAGAACCTGCTGTTTATCGCAGGAGGTATCGGGCTTGCGCCGCTGCGTTCCGTGATTAATTATGTGCTGGATAACCGTGCAGACTACGGAACCGTGGACATTGTCTATGGCTCCCGCTCCGCAGACGATCTGGTGCAGTTGAAGGAAATCCAGGAAGTCTGGATGAAAGCAGAGGGCGTAAACGTGTACCTCACCATTGACCGCGAGCAGGAAGGCTGGGACGGTCATGTAGGATTTGTCCCGAACTACGTCAAAGAGCTGGGCTTTTCCACAGACAAGACGGCGCTTCTGTGCGGGCCGCCCATCATGATTAAGTTCACGCTGGCGGGCTTACAGGAGGTAGGCTTCTCCAAAGAGCAGGTGTACACTACCCTGGAGCTGCGCATGAAATGCGGCATCGGAAAATGCGGCCGCTGCAACATCGGCTCTAAATATGTCTGTAAAGACGGACCTGTGTTCCGCTGCGACGAGATCGATGAAATGCCGGCGGAGTATTGATAGGCATGAGCAGTGCAGCGGACGGCATAAACACACAGACGGATGCTTGCATACGGATGTGTGTTTATGTTGGACGATATAGGGCGAAGCCCTCAAGCGAAATGAAGCGAAGCGGAATTGAGCTGCACTGCGGAGTTGAAGATAAAATATAGAAAGGACTGGTACCTTACAATGGAAAAAATGGTAAACGTATATTTTTTCGGCAAGAAATATAGCGTACCCGCGGATTTAACCATCATGACTGCAATGGAGTATGCCGGATACACCCTGAAAAGGGGCTGTGGCTGCCGTCATGGATTCTGCGGCGCGTGCGCCACGATTTATAGAATTAAGGGCAAGAATGAGTTGAAAACCTGCCTCGCCTGCCAGACACAGGTGGAGGAGGGAATGTATGTAGCAAGCATCCCGTTCTTCCCGACCGACAAGAGAACGTATGATATCAATGAAATCAAACCAAACCAGCAGATTATGATGGAGCTGTACCCGGAAATTTATAGCTGCATCGGCTGTAACGCATGTACCAAGGCATGTACGCAGGACTTGAACGTTATGCAGTATATCGCATACGCACAGAGGGGCGAGTTCGAGAAGTGTGCGGAAGAATCCTTTGACTGCGTAAGCTGCGGCTGCTGTTCCGTGCGCTGCCCGGCAGAGATTTCTCATCCGATGGTAGGACTTCTGGCAAGACGTCTCACAGGAAAATATATTGCGCCTGAGGCAGAGCATCTGAAAAACCGTGTAGAGGAAATCAACAAGGGTGAATATGACGAGCTGATTGAGCAGATTATGCAGAAGCCAATCACGGAGATGAAAGAACTTTACAATACGAGAGAAATAGAGAAATAAGGAGGGCAGAATATGTATACACCATATCCAGAGTATATGATGGAATCTATCAAAAAGGTAGAGGCCACAAGAAAAGAACGTATGTCTACAGAACCGAGACGGTTGACGGCAGATGAAAAAGATGCGCTCCTTAAGGAATTCCATCCTGATTATAAAGAAGAAGCCTTCGAGGAGATTAAGGTAGGGCCAAACAAGGGACAGAAGGCCAACAAAGAGCTGGTACATCTGCTCCACTCCAACAGCCGTCTGCTGGCAGACAAGGTTGATTTGGATAAAGTGGATTATGATGTGGATGTCCTGGTCATCGGAGGAGGAGGCGCAGGCTCTTCCGCAGCGATTGAAGCGCACGAAGCAGGCGCGAACGTTATGATTGTGACAAAGCTGCGTATCGGAGACGCCAACACCATGATGGCAGAGGGCGGCATCCAGGCGGCTGATAAGGAGAATGACTCTCCGGTACAGCACTATCTGGATGCTTTTGGCGGCGGACATTTTGCTGCGAAGCCGGAGCTGGTAAAGCGTCTGGTTATGGAAGCGCCGGATGCAATCAAATGGCTGAACGACCTGGGCGTGGAATTTGACAAAGAAGAGAGCGGAAGAATGATCACCACGCACGGCGGCGGTACTTCCAGAAAGAGAATGCACGCTGCGAAAGATTACTCTGGGGCAGAAATCATGCGTACGCTTCGTGATGAAGTGCTGAACCGTCAGATTCCGGTCGTAGAGTTTACTTCTGCAGTAGAGCTGATTAAAGATGACAAGGGCCAGGCAGCGGGAGCCGTTCTTTTGAATATGGAAACCGGAGACTATCTTGTGGCAAAGGCAAAGACTGTTATCATCGCAACAGGCGGTGCGGGACGTATGCATTATCAGGGATTTCCGACATCCAACCACTATGGCGCAACTGCAGACGGACTGGTTCTGGGCTACCGTGCAGGAGCACAGCTTCTGTATCAGGATTCTATCCAGTATCATCCGACAGGCGCTATTTATCCGTCCCAGATTCTGGGGGCGCTTGTTACAGAGAAGGTTCGTTCCGTAGGAGCGCAGCTTGTCAATGCAGAGGGCGAGGCGTATATCCATCCGCTTGAAACCCGTGACGTCAATGCGTCCGGCGTTATCCGTGAATGTAAGGAAGGCCGCGGCGTAGAAGTTCCGGGCGGAGAACAGGGAGTATGGCTGGACACTCCGATGATTGAGATTCTGGGAGGCGAAGGAACCATCGAGAAGAGAATTCCGGCAATGTTCCGTATGTATATGAACTACGGCATTGATATGAGAAAGGTGCCGATTTTGATTTATCCGACTCTTCATTATCAGAACGGCGGTCTGGAAATCGGCGGAGAGGGATTCACAAAGGCAATCGATAACCTTCTGGTAGCAGGCGAGGCAGTTGGAGGGATTCATGGCAGAAACCGTCTGATGGGCAACTCTCTTCTGGATATTATCGTATTTGGAAGGAATGCAGGAAAAGCAGCTGCCGCAAAGGCAAAGGACGTAGAACTTGGAACGATGAATCTCGACCATATCGAGACGTATGCGGAAGAATTGAAAAATGCAGGTGTGGCATCCGGGGATGTTTCACCGCTGCTGCTTCCGAAATATGCGCGTCACGAGAGATAAGAAAGACATATGGGAAACAGTCTTTGACGGAAAAAACGGCGGAGGCTGTTTTCCGATACATGTACAGATAGAAATTGTGGCACATATTAAAAGGAAGAGAAAGAGTTTGGAAGTAAATTTCCAAATTTACCAAGATGACGCAGCAGGTGCGTCAGAAAGAGGAGAATATGATGATTTTGGAATGGTTTCAGGAAAACATTTTCAGTAATACGCTGATGATGGTGTTCCTGATTGCCGTTATCGGTTATCTGGTAGGAAGTATTAAAATCAAGGGTCTGGAGCTTGGAACTGCCGGAATCCTTCTGGTTGCCTTAGTATTTGGGCATTTCGGCGTGGAGATTCCGTCCCTGGTGCGCGAACTGGGGCTGATTTGCTTCGTGACTTCGGTAGGCTTCATTGCAGGACCCAAATTTTTCCGTAACTTTAAGGTAAATGCCACTTCTTATATCCTTTTGGGAATCATTATCATAGCGTCAGGCGCGCTGACCTGCGCCCTGGTGATTAAAGTGTTTGGGATTCCGGCGGATATCAGTACAGGAATGATGGCGGGCGCGCTCACCAGTACGCCAGGTTTGGCGGCTGCTCTGGAAGCGACAGGCTCTGACGCGGCTTCTGTGGGGTATGGAATTGCCTATCCTTTTGGAGTTGTGGGCGTGGTTCTCTTTGTGCAGCTGATTCCGAAAATTTTGAAAACAGATATGGCTGCTGAGAGGGCAAAGTTTGAGGCGGCAGCAAATGTTGAAGTAGAAGATTACCATAAGACGAAAAAAGAATCCCTGTTTTATGCAGACAGTATGGGATTTTTCCCGTTTTCACTGGCGATTGCGCTGGGAATCATCCTGGCAAAGATAGAGATTAAGCTTCCGGGCGGCGGTATTTTTGCGCTGGGAACTTCCGGAGGCCCTCTGATTGCGGGACTGATCCTGGGACACTTTGGGCGTATTGGCAAATTGAGCGTAAAGGTGGAAAAGCATGTCCTGGAATGCCTGCGGGAGTTTGGACTGGCTCTGTTTCTTCTGGGTGCGGGCGCACAGGCAGGCGCGGGCTTCGTGGAAATCTTACAGGAGCATGGTGTGCTGCTGTTTGTGTACGGCGCACTCATGACGCTGATTCCGATGCTTCTGGGTTATGTGTTCGCTGCAAAGGTTCTGAAACTGAGTATTTTCAATACGCTCGGTTCCATCTGCGGCGGCATGACGAGCACTCCGGCGCTTGGAACGTTAATCCGTGTGACAGAGACGGACGACGTGGCGTCTGCTTATGCGGCGACTTATCCTGTGGCGCTGGTTATGGTGGTGCTGGCATGCCAGTTTATAGGTATCTTTTTATAGAGTTTTAAATTTATTCAGGAGGTGATTGTATCATGCGTGAAATTCAGGCACAGCAGATTACAGATGTTGTAGAGAAATTATGTATCGAGGCAAATCAGTATCTTCCAGGGGATGTGCAGGGGGCAATCCGCCAGTGCCGTGCATGCGAGGACTGGGAAATTGCCCAGGGAGTGCTGGACAAAATTATTACGAACTTTGAGATTGCGGAAAATGAGAACGTTCCCATCTGCCAGGATACGGGAATGGCGTGCGTATTCCTTGAGATTGGCCAGGATGTGCACATTGTGGGCGGAGATTTGTCAGAGGCAGTCGATGAGGGAGTGCGCCGCGGATATACGAACGGTTATCTCAGAAAATCTGTCGTAAAAGATCCGGTGCGCCGTGGAAATACCGGGGACAATACCCCGGCGATGCTTTATACAGAAATCGTTCCGGGCGAGCAGATAAAAGTGACAGTAGGACCGAAAGGCTTCGGAAGCGAAAATATGAGCATGATCCGCATGTTTAAACCATCCGCAGGGCTTCAGGGAATCAAGGATTTCATTTTGGAAGCAGTAGAGACGGCAGGGCCGAACCCGTGCCCGCCTATGGTAGTCGGCGTGGGAATCGGCGGTACGTTTGATAAGTGCGCGCTTCTGGCGAAGAAAGCGCTGATGCGTCCAGTTGATTCTTCCAATCCTGACCCGTTCTATGCAGATTTGGAAAAGGAAATGCTGGAAAAAGTCAATGAGCTTGGCATCGGGCCGCAGGGCTTTGGCGGTAAGACGACGGCAATTGGGCTGAATATCGAAACACTGCCAACCCATATCGCAGGAATGCCCTGTGCGGTAAATATCAACTGTCATGTGACACGCCACAAAACGGAGGTGATCTGAGATGGAAAAACATATTCAACTGCCTTTGACGGAGGAAGTGGCAAAAACCCTCCATGCCGGGGACAGCGTATATCTGACCGGAACGATTTATACATCCAGGGACGCAGGGCACAAGAGAATGTGCGAGGCTCTGGCGAAAGGGGAAGAGCTTCCCTTTGATCCCACGGACGCAACCATCTACTATGTAGGACCAACCCCCGCGAAACCGGGGCAGGTAATTGGTTCCGCAGGTCCTACGACCAGCGGGCGTATGGATGCCTATGCGCCAACCATGATGTCGGTGGGCGCGCGCGGGATGATTGGAAAAGGCGCAAGGCTTCCGGAGGTTGTGGAAGCCATGAAGAAATATTCCGGCGTTTATTTTGGAGCCATCGGCGGCGCTGGCGCATTGCTGGCAAAGTGCATTAAGAAAGCGGAGCTGATTGCATATGAAGATTTGGGCGCGGAAGCACTGAGAAAGCTTTATGTGGAGGATATGCCGCTGGTAGTTATCATAGACAGTGAAGGCAATAACCTTTATGAAGAGGGAAAAGCCGCATATCTTTCAAGCAAGAATTAAAAGATGAGTTTTTTACGGAAACAGGCATCCGAATCTTATCTCGTAGGCGTACTGCTTGCCATAGCAGGGGGATATCTGGATGTATATACCTATGTCTGCCGGGGCGGCGTTTTCGCTAATGCACAGACGGGAAATATCGTGCTGCTGGGCATCAATGTCGCAGACGGAAACTGGGAAAAGCTTGGCGGATATACCTGGCCGATTCTGGCGTTCATGGCCGGAATTCTCGTGGCGGAGCTTGTGAAACGGGAATTTCGGCACGAGACAGTCATACACTGGCGGCAGATTGTGCTGGTGCTTGAATTTGCCGTACTCTGGACGATAGCTTTCATCCCGTCCGGTGCCCATGATGAGGCTGTGAATGTAGCAGTGTCTTTCGTGTGTTCCATGCAGGTAGAAAGCTTCCGAACCTTTCATGGAAGCAGCGCCTATGCGACGACCATGTGTACCGGAAATCTTCGCAGCGCCACGGAGCAGTTTTTTAAGTACAATGTAACGAAAGATAAACAGGCGATTAAGAAAAGCCTCCAGTATTATGGAATTATCCTGTTTTTTATCGTGGGAGCAATTGTAGGAACCATAATTACACGGATATTTATGGAAAAGTCGGCGCTGGTGGCGTGTGTGCTGTTATTGGCAGTAATTGTGATTATGTTTATCCCGGCAGGGGATGGGCAGAGGGAATAAGGTTAGGAAAACCGTCGTGCGGGGGCTGCGCGGCGGTTTTTGAGTATAAATTAGAAGAATAGGAGAAAGAAGAATGGAAAGGGAATTCGAAGTTGTTAAAGAAAGGTGGAGAACTGCCAACAAGATACAAAGAATGGGAATCTGTCTTTTTGGAGTTATAGAAGTATTAGGAATTGCATGGGGAATATCGCAGAGCTTGGAGGCATATAAAGAGGATAAAGATACTATATTAGGCCTTGTTGTATTAGTACTTTATTTATATCCACTGTTATATTCTTTTTTTTCGGAAGTTTATAAGAAGGATAAAGAAATAAAGGGGATTATAGAGAGGAATCAAGTTGACGAAATAGAAAAGGAACTGGAGATGTTTGAGTATTATACACTGCCGCATTTTATGGCAGATGTGTTAAAACAATTTTCTACATTTTGGATTTTTATTTTTATACAAATATTGTTTAAAGATGTTCCGGAATTAGTTAATTGGGATTCAGTAGCTACGGCGTTGGTATATAAGGGCATTATAGGGATATCGTTACCGATATGCTTAGGGGCATTTGCCATTGGGGGGATCTTTTTTGAGTCAATAATACCTTTAACAAGAATCAAACATATTTATGGCATATTAAAAAGGTATGGATTGTCAATTGAAAGAACTGAGTAAAGGAGTAGCGTGTCGTTTTGTATTTTTTTATTTTACAAGAAATGTTGACATATAGAAAAATATATGCAACAATATAGTTAACCAAAAGGTTAATTTGAAAGGTGATAAATGAGTGGAAATTACATATGCGAATAGCAAAGTAAAGAGATACTTTGAAGACTATAGTAAAATGCAAAAGAAATTACCTTTTGAGTGGGTAAGAACAATAAAGAAACATATGGATCGGTTAAAAGCAGCAGAGTGTTTTGGGGATTTCTTAAAATTGGGATTGGGAAAACCGGAGCAATTGGAAGGGTATCGGCAGATTCGCTATTCTTTACATGTAGCGCCGAATGTCAGGTTAATCATTGAACCGAATGCAACACAAGATAGTATTATGATTTGTAATGAAATTGAAGTGGAAGGAGTGAGCGACTACCATGGCAGGAAAGAAAATTGGTATATCCCGTGATTTAATTATCCATCCAGGAGAAACGATTGCCGATGTGTTAGAAGAACGCGGGATTACACAGGCCGAGCTGGCGGCAAGAGCAGGAGTTTCTCCAGCTTATGTGAGCGCTGTGATTGCAGGTAATAAGGGGATATCTGCCAATTTTGCGATGGGCCTGGAATATGCACTGGAAGTTCCCAAGTCCTTTTGGTTGAACCTTCAGGCAAATTATGAGTCAGAACTTTTAGAAGCAAATGAAAGTGGGACAATTACCGAGGAAGAAAGAAAGGCAAGAGAGGATTTAAAAGATATTGTAAAGTATTTAAGGCAAAGAGGGATGATGCCGATACGGGAAAAGAAAGATGATTCCATTTTATCACTCCGAAAGGCTTTGCAAATCAGCAATATAGCAAATCTGAGAGAAATGGTTCCGACGGGAGCTTTTCGGATGGCGGCGCATTCGAATGTTAATCCGTATGTGCTTGGGGCGTGGATTCGTTTATGCCAGAATGCCGGAAGCAGTGAAAATATGCCGGCAAGGTTTGATAAAAAATATACACTTGAGTTAGTAAACGAAATAAAGGGCGTCATGTGCAAAAGAGATGCAAATTTGCAAAAGGATTTGAAAAGTGTAATGGGAAAATACGGAATAGATTTTTCAGTCGCAAGGAACTTTAGAGGCGCGCCTGTACAGGGGTATATTTCCCAGAGGAGTAATGGGATATATCAGATGGTTTTAACAATACGGGGCGCGTTTGCAGATATTTTCTGGTTTTCTTTGTTTCATGAGATAGGGCACATTGTGAATGGAGATATTGGAAAGACTTCAAAATTTATAGATGATGGTAGTGACCGTGATAAAGAGGCGGCAGCCGATCTTTTTGCCAGCAATATGCTTTTATCGCCTGAAAGCTATGAAGAGTTTGTTGGAAAAGGGGATTTTTCTATTGAAGAGATTCAGAAGTATGCAGAGTCACAAAATGTAATGCCGTATATTGTGATAGGTAGGTTACAGAAAGAAAAATATTTGGATTATATGACATATTGTAATTATAAATTGCGGTATAAATGGGGAAATTAGATAATTAAGATATTGTGAGAAAACCTGGAGGAATCAATACAGCCGCTTCCAGGTTTCCTCAAGCCGCCTGGGCTTTTGTTCCACGGCGGCGATTTTTCCATTTTTTAAGAAAATGCAGAAGTCGGAAATCCCGCCTGCGAAGTCCAGGATATGGCTTGAAAGAATGATTACGCTTCCGTTATCCTGGGCAGTTCTGATGTATTGTTTCAGGGTGAGTATACCTGATGTATCTACGCCGTTTGTAGGTTCATCAAGTATAATCAGCCGGGGGGTTCCGATGAATGCCGCGGCCATCGACACCTTTTTCTGGTTTCCCATGGACAATCTGCCGAATGCTTTATTTAGGTAAGGACTCAGGCCAAATTCTGAAACCGCCTGGTCAATCGCATCTTTAAACATCCCGTCATATTTATAATCGGATATCATATAAAGAAAGTTTTTGACAGTCAGGCCGCGTGCCAGTGAAAGGCTGTCGGGCATATAGCCGATAATCCTTCGTGCCATATATTCGGAAGTGTCATATTCATCAATGGATACAGAGCCTGTATCTGCTTTTAATATTCCGGCTATGATTTTCAGCAGTGTGGTTTTCCCAGAGCCATTAGGTCCGATTACTGATATGACTTTTCCTGTATCACAGGCAAAGTGAATATCTGTGACGCCGCTTTGGCTGTCATATAGTTTTGTGATATGATTTACAAAAAGCATTTTAGGTTCCTCCATTTATGAATAGTCCATCATTTATGGGAAAAAGTACACCTCCTAGTATAATAATGGTGTAGTCAATCAAGACTACTTGGTTAATAAATTTCTAAAATTAGATAACAGAAGAA